>JANMZB010000761.1:0-2241 GCA_031382725.1 Sphingobacteriaceae bacterium
CTTTATTCAGAGCTGGTACTGTGTTCTCTTGACACTAAAACTCTTTACATGCACCTACTTTATTCCAGTACTGGTACATATTGTTATTTTTTTATTCAAGGTGTTCTCTTGTGGTAATGTACTTTTATTACCTTCAAGTCATAAACTATTATGACCTGTACATAAAATCTTTCTCTTATTTTTATGCACAGAATTTGATGTCCATGGTGTCCACCTCGATGTCCAAGGTGTCCACTTCCTCAGATTTTGATGACCAAGTTGTCCAACTTGATGTTCAAGTTGTCCAACTTGATGTCCAAGTTGTCCAACCTACTTTCTGTAGTGTTCTTGGTACTGCGTGTACATGTAGGGAATTGCACTCACCCCCATGATCAATGGAGCTGAAGTACCTTTATTCATGGAATGGTTTTATATTCCTTATATTGATTGTGTCTGTAAACTTTCCTATCTGAAGTCATACAGTGCCATTGTCATTCACTTTAACAATGTCATAGGGCCCTTTCCAAGGGTCTTCTCCATATTTGGAGTCAGTTTTGTTTTTGTATAATACCTTATCTTTCACTTGGTAGGTATGTTTTATTCTTGAAGAATTTTCTCTTCTATTATTTTGAGCAATTAATCTTTGCTTGTGCTCTTTTATATAAGCCCAATTGGCTTCAAATTTTATGTTTAATAATGCATCTCTCCCAAACACCAGTTGGGTAGGAGTGGCATGTAATGTTGTATGATATGTGGCTCTAACTGCAAACATTGTTGCTGCTAGAATTCCACTCCAAGGGTCTGTTTCATCCAGTAACTCCTTAGAAAATGTTCGTATTATATTTCCTATGGTTTGATGCACACGTTCTAGTATTGCATTTGCTTGAGGGTTTCTAACTGAAATACCCTTTCTTTTTATTCCATAGTCATTTTCAATCATTTCGGCAAATTCAGCCATGAACTCAGTTCCTCTATCAAATATCAGTATTTGAGGAGCTGGATATCGAGTGAGCCATGTTTGTTCTACTACATTGGCTATATTTATTGCTTCTTTGGTTCGAATTTCCTTCATCTCAAACCATCCTGTTGCAGGATCAATCATGGTAACACACCATAATCTTAAAGGTTCTTTATCTTTTCTTTTAATTGTGTAAGGACCAATCAAGTCTACACATAGTTTTTCCCATGGTTCGACTTCTGCTTCCTTTTCTGGAAGTAAACCATATTTAGTATGAGTGATTTTACATGTTTGACATGTTGGACATTTTTGACAAATATTATGGACTAATTCTCTTATATTCTTAAACCAAAAATGTTGTTTTATTGTTTGCTCTGTTCTGGTTTCTCCAGGATGACAGAGTTGCATATGATACCATCTAACTATGGATTTTTGAAGGCTCTCAGGAATAACTATCTTATTCCTATAACAGATGAGCATGAAGGGTTTGTCGCCCCCACGAAAGGATTTTAAATGATATGAGGCATCAGAGGATGCAATACTGCGTAATGCATTATCTTGATGTTGATGTTGAGAAATAATCTCAAAACTGATTGGATATTTGATATCATCGTTATTTATACCAAATAATTCTGCACTGTGATGAAGGTCAGGAATTATCTTTTCTCCTGAAACCTCTAGTGACGATTGATTAATTGTTAAGCGGCTGAGAGCATCTGCCACTATATTTGTTTCACCCTTGACATAATTCAATTCAGGGCCAAATTCTTCTAAAATGAGTCGCCAACGCATGACTCTTTCAGTATTAAAGTTCTTATAAGTAAGATTTTTGTGATCTGTGTAAACTCTAATTACATGACCAAGTAATATATTTCTAAACTCTTTCAGAGTTTCTACTATAGCTAATAACTCACGTTCAGTGGTAGTATAGCGTGTTTGTGCTGGATTCAACTTACGTGAATAGAAAGCAATTGGTTTATTTGCTTGGCAAATGACTGCACCCAGTTGTATATGACTAGCATCTGTATATACATCAAAGGGTTGTGTAAAGTCTGGATAGGACAATAGTGTTTCTTTACTGACTATATTTTTCATTAGTTGAAAGGCTTTCTTATGCTTTTCAGTCCATTCCCATTTAACGGTTTTAGTTGTTAGTGCTGCTAACGGTGCAAGCACAGAAGAACGATGAATCCACATGTCACGATAATAATTGACCATGCCAATGAATCTACAAAATTCTTTTTTTATTAGTTGGTTCAACTAATTGTTGAATAGCTGTGACCTTGGCTAGTGATGGTTGGATA
>JANMZB010000788.1:0-5246 GCA_031382725.1 Sphingobacteriaceae bacterium
GCCAACGGCCACGAAACTTCAGGATGGGGTATTTTAATCTGGAGTTTTGTGCTTGTTACAAATATTGATAATGTGATTCGTTTTCTAATTGCCAAACATGTTGGCAATATACATCCCATCATAACTATTATTGGCGTGGTAGTTGGGATGCCTGCGTTCGGGATAATGGGCCTTGTTTACGGACCATTACTGTTATCGTATTTTATTCTTACAGTCCGAATTTATGAGACAAGTAAATTGGCCAGCGAAAGATTAGAACAGATCCGATCATCGGAAGAAGAATAAAAATATCCAAACAGTTTTGTTTATTGCGTTGTATTAATAGAACTGATATAATTAACAAGATTAAATTCTTAAAACATAAAATCATGAATGACAATACAAAAGTTTTGGCCGCATTATTAGCAGGTTTAGCTGCAGGAGCAGCAATAGGAGTTCTTTTTGCACCCGAAAACGGTTCTGAGACCAGAGACAAACTAAACGATGCATTGAAAAACCTTAGCGATGTGATTAAAGATCGAGCAGCAGAAGAAATTGATCATTTGTCTAACTTTAAAGAAAGTGTAGTTGATAAGATAAGAGAGCGTTTCAATAAAGAAGGCTTTGATTCTTCGATCCAAAACTAGTCAAACCATGGCGTAAAACCCTTAGATTATCTGTCATGCCCGAAACTCAATCTCAAACCCAGGAGCCAAAAGAGAAAGTAACACCCGATGTGATTGCTTTATTAAAAGAATATATAGCAACCAAGGTTGAATTAACCCGATTAACATTACTTGAAAAAGTTACCGTTGTTACGGCGAATTTAATTACCGATTCGTTTGTGCTGATTATGGGTCTTTTAACTTTCCTTTTCGCATCATTTACATTAGCACTTTATTTAGGTGAAAGGCTTGGCTCTTACGCGGCAGGATTTGGTATCGTAGCATTAATTTATCTTTCGCTTGCGCTGATAATGTTCTTTATAAAAGATAAGCTGGTTGAAAAATACCTGCACGATTTTATGGTGAAGCGGGTATTTAATAAGAAGAAATAATGGAAAAGTCGTTTAGCAGTTTAGCAGAATTAAGAGCCGAAATTGACTTTCTAAAGGTCAAGGAATTTAAAGATAAAGAAGCACTTAAAGAAGGTTTTAAAAGTCCTTCAGCGATATTTGGTATCTTTAAATCAGACAGCGGAAATAAATCCTTCACCCAGGATTTACTTCAGCAGGATATTTTCACCAATCTGTCAAGGGTAATTTTACCTATCATCCTAAATGGATTTGTCTTTAAAAAATCCGGATTCATTACCAAAACACTTATTACCTTCTTATCGCAAAAAGCAGCTAAGCAGGTTAATTCTGATAAGCTTACCGGCTTGTTAGATAAATTTTCGGGGATGTTTAAGGGAAATGGTAAACCGCAGAAGGCTGCGGCAATAAGGGATTATGGTATACCGCCGGATAGTGAAACGTATTAAATTCGCTTGAGGTGATAACACATTTAAACCTGATGATTTTATATTGTCAGGTTTTACTTTTTAGGAATGTAGACAATTACTGTACTACCTTTTCAACCTCAATTTTCGACAAGAAATCTTCATACGCCAGCTTAATGCCCTCTCTAATTGCACTTTATGTTTTCAACCCACAGCGTGAAGTTTCGAAACATCAATTATTTTTTAACCTAGTGTCAGTATTACCGGCACCACAACTATTTTATACCTGGCTATATGGAGAGAGAACGCCAATTGCAAGTGTAAACAGCTCATGTTTAATCAGCCATTTATTTCAAACATTTATTTTTATATTTGTACCATAATGGTACAAATACTATGTTAGTAATCAGTAGCAGAGAGTTTAGAGATAAACAGGCAGAATATATGGATAGAGCAGATAGTGGGGAGCAAATAATAGTGCAACGTGGAAAAAACAAGGCATATTCTATTACTCCAATAACAGATGATGACCTTTATTTTACTCCCGCAATGCTCACTCGCATTAAAGAGTCTATTGATCAGGTTGCAGAAGGTGAGGTAACAACCATAAAAACTCAAGAAGCTTTGAAAGATTTTCTTAGCTCCCTATGAGTTACGAATTGGTCTTTTCCTCAAATGCTATTGAAGACATCTCTTTTCTTAAAAAGACTGATAAACTTGCTTATAAGAAACTGGAAAAGCTTCTCCTGGAATTAAGGGAACATCCAAAAACTGGAACCGGAAAACCTCAGCTTAAAAAATATGATCTTACCGGATTTTACTCACGCAGAATAAACCATAAGCATCGACTTATTTATCAAATACAAGAAGAAAAAGTAATCGTTCTGGTATTGGCCGCCCAAGGCCATTATGGTGATAAATAGTTTTTACTTGAAATTTGACATTATATCTCCACCGTTTTAATTTACCCCGCCACCTCAATCTTCGATAAAAAATCCTCATACGCCAGCCTAATCCCATCCTCTAATTGCACTTTTTGCTTCCAACCAACAGCATGGAGTTTCGAAACATCCATCAATTTTTTAGGAGTTCCATCAGGTTTAGATGTATCGAATTGTAATTCGCCTTTAAAGCCTACAACTTTCTTAATTAATAATGCTAAGTCTTTGATTGAAATATCTTCGCCCGAGCCAATATTAACCAAACTTGCTCCATCGTAATTTTCCATTAAATAAAAACAAGCATCTGCTAGGTCATCAGCAAAGAGAAACTCTCTAAAGGGACTTCCGGTTCCCCAGATAACTACTTTTGAAGAACCATTTACTTTTGCTTCGTGAAATTTGCGAATAAGTGCTGGCAAAACATGAGAATTTTGAGGATGATAGTTATCGTTGTACCCATAAAGGTTTGTTGGCATTACCGATATGAAATTACAACCGTATTGTGCTCTGTATGCTTCGCACATTTTAATGCCCGCTATCTTCGCGATAGCGTAAGGTTCATTCGTTTCTTCTAATAATCCGGTAAGCAAATATTCTTCTTTCAAAGGCTGAGGAGCAAGTTTTGGATAAATACAACTTGAACCTAAAAACATCAGTTTCTCAACTCCTTGTAAGTAAGAATTATGAATGATGTTATTTTGAATCATTAAGTTATCGTATAAAAATTCAGCACGGTAAGTGTTGTTTGCGATGATGCCACCAACTTTAGCAGCTGCAAGAAATACGTATTCTGGTTTTTCTCGTTCAAAAAAATCCGCTACAGCTACTTGGCTACGTAAATCAAGCTCTTTCGAACCCCTTGTAATGGTGTTAGAATAACCTTCTTTTTGCAGTTTTCTAAAGATAGCTGAGCCAACCATTCCACGATGACCAGCAATATAAATCCTAGCGTTTTTTTCCACTTTAGTTTCCTCTTTCAACAAAGATAAAGTTTTATTTTTGGGCGATTTTATGGGTAAAGATAAATTAAGGCGATTCGCTGAGATAGCAACATTCAAAAACGTTAAACAACTTGACGAAGGCAAAATTCTTAAGGGAAATTGGGCGTTGTCACAATTTAATAACAACAATCCGGTCATACTTGAACTGGCTTGCGGGAAAGGCGAATACACTGTAAACCTGGCCAAATTATTTCCTGAAAAGAATTTTATCGGCATTGATTATAAAGGAAACCGGATCTGGCGTGGTGCGAAAACGGCTATTGAAGAGAATATTTCCAACGTGGCTTTCTTACGTATTCAAATCGAGCACCTTTTGGAGTATTTTGCCGAAAACGAAATCTCCGAAATATGGATCACCTTCCCCGATCCGCAACCTCAGGTGAGTCGTGAAAAAAAGCGTTTAACCTTTCCTAAATTTTTGGATAAGTATAAAGCATTATTGATTCCGGGTGGTCTTGTCCATCTTAAAACCGATAACGATCAGCTTCATGCTTATACCTTAGAAAAAGTAAACGACCTTAATTTAAAACTCAAAATACGAACCGAAAATTTATACCATTCCAAGTTTGCCGATGATGTTCTTTCCATAAAAACCTATTATGAAAAGAAGTATCTTGTTCATGAGAAAAATATAAATTATTTGCAGTTCAGTTTTGAATAGTAAAGAAGAAACGTTCTACGATCGGGTTTACCGGGTTGCGAGATTAATCCCGGTTGGCAGAGTGACTTCTTATGGTGCAATAGCCGAATATCTTGGCACAAAAGGCTCATCAAGAATGGTGGGCTATGCAATGAACGCATCTGGTACTGCAACACCAAGAGTTCCTGCTCACAGAGTAGTAAACCGGTTCGGAATGTTAAGTGGAAAAGGTCATTTTCCTACTCCAAATTTGATGGAAGAAATGCTTAAAAGTGAAGGAGTAGAAGTGGAGGATAATGTTGTAGTTGAGTTTGACAAGCTCTTTTGGAAACCCATTAGTGAGTTGGGATAAGGTCTGTTATAAATTATGAGCCTTTTCCAGATCCTCTAATGATCATTAGATAAGTTAGTGAATCTCACCGACAAGCGGCCCACATCTGCATTGTAAAATTGTTATTTACATCAGATATATTTTTTAATTTTATCTCGACCTAATAACTTATTAAATATGAAATCCGCTCTGTTTGTCCTCCTTGTTTTAATGTCTTTTAACAGCTTCTCTCAAAAAACGGTAAATGCGACAGTTATTACCAATAATAATGATACCCTTCGTTCGAACATTATAGTAACCACAAAATCTTTCGATAGAACCTTATTAAATGAGTTGAGTTTACAAAGAACTATTAAATTAAGGGATGGTAGAGGAAAGCATAAATTAAAAGAGTCTGAAATCAAATATCTTGAGTTTGTAGATTTCCAACAGCGAAAACGAATGTTTACTTCTAAACAATTGGTTCCCGAATTAAAAAATGAAAACCGGCTTTATGAACAAATGATTACGGGCAAGTTGAATTGGTATAAAAGCTACATAAAAAATAATTATGATGGATCAATTATAATATACGACCATTTCTTTTCACCAGGACAAACACCTAGAGATGTGAGCTTATTCAATCTAAGAAAAAAGCTTAGAGAGTTGACTGCTCCAACCCGACCCGACCTCTTAGAGAAAATAGATAAATTAAAATGCGATAATCTAGATGAGCGAAATAAACTAATTTTCGATTTGATTACATCATTAAATACCGTTGAGCAGACTTCCAACTAACCAAGATGCCGTCACCGGCTGTTATTATTTGGTCGATGTTTTCCGTACCAAAATTAGTTCAGTATAGATTGGCAAGGAAAGCTAAACTGTTTGGGATCCCCGTATTGAGCTGGAATAAGGTTTGTATGAGTAAATCT
>JANMZB010000846.1:0-2099 GCA_031382725.1 Sphingobacteriaceae bacterium
CATCCAAAACCACAAAGACGATGAAACTCACCAGTAAGCAATTGTTAATAGGCGGCGGCGTGCTGGTGGGTGGAGGAGTATTGCTGTACCTCTCCAGACTGAACCGCCTGCAAGGCAATTTGGAAATCGTGACCAAACCCATGATCCATAAAGTAAACCTGATGGGCATAGAGCTACGGGTCGAAGTCACCTTGAAGAACCCAACTGCCGGAAGCATAAAAGTAAAATATCCCTTTGTGAAATTTCAGTACAAAGGGAAAACCATTGCCAGTAGCGAAGCCCGGAACAAGGACTACCAAGTGCCAAAGTTTGGAGAAGTAAGGATGGAACCGATATCCTTAAAACTGACTTACCTGAACCTGGCCATGACAGCACCCGATTTGCTCAAAAGCTACCGCAGTGAAGGCAAGCTGCACCTCTCCGTAGTCACGGTCACTACGATCAACAATACCATTCCCTACAGCAAAACAGAGGCAATGGAACTGTAACAAAAATCAACCCTTAACCAAAAAGCTATGATACGGTCAGGCGTGGAAGTTAAAAGCGGAAAGGAATACGATCATCTGTTTCCTAAAGCAAATCACAACACAGAGGTGATAAAAAATTCGGCAGCTGTCGAAGACACCCTAAGCCTGATACAACGCTTGGTTCCTGAAACCCTAGACCAGACCGCAGCCATTGCCAAAAGGTTAAAAGGAAAAACGCTGGAAGATACGTGCGAGAACATCTGGCACTTTGTGTTTGACCACATCAAATACAAGAAAGACGAAGCAGGAAAAGAGCAAGTGAGAAGCCCTGCAAGAACATGGGACAACAGGCAGGAGGGCGTGGATTGTGATTGCATGAGCACCTTCATCTCCAGTATACTGATGAACTTGAACATTGCCCACAAACACAGGATTGCGATGTATGATTTAAGTCGAGGCTGGCAGCACATCTACCCCATAGTTCCGAAAAGCGGATTAGTGCATTCGCCACTTAAAAACAGAGATGACTACATCGTGATGGACTGTGTAAAGTATGCTTACGATGACGAAGAACCTTACAAGAAAATAAAAGACACCGATATGAGACTGGAATATTTGAATGGAACAGATGATGAGGTGGAGGGCATCTACGAGATGCCCCAGACCACCGACATACAAGACCTGGCAGCCACCGTGGAAGATGAAGCGGAGTTGGGGAAACTTGGTAAATGGTTAAAAAAGTCCGTAAAGAAAGTAGGCACAGCAGCAAAGAAAGGATTGAGGTTCGTGAACAGGTTTGCCAATCCCGGAACCGTGCTGCTTAGAAATGGATTCCTGCTGGCCATGAAGATCAACTTCATGAAAGTAGCGAGCAAACTCAGGTATGCCTACCTGACCGATGAACAGGCCAATGCCAAAGGAATGAACATTTCTTCTTTGAATCAACTGAGAAAGGTAAAAGAGAAAGCCGAATCCATCTACTACCAGGCAGGAGGCAAAAAGGAAAATTTAAGGAAAGCCATACTGGGTGGCAAGGGCAACAAGGATAGGGCTGTCCCACTAAACGGCCTTGAGGGATTGGATGAAGTGTATGCCGACCCCGAAGAATACCAGATACTGAATGAAGATTTCCTGATGGGGGAATTAGGAGACCCTGCTACAGGTTCAGCACTTGCAGCAGCAACAGCCACCATTGCTGCACTTGCAGGAGCCTTAGGTAAAGTGAAAGGATTGTTCAAATCCAACAACAAAGAAAGCAAGAATTTTGAAAGTGAAGGAGGTGACGGACAGGCAGAGATTACCCAAGCCACCAACGACAGCAGCATCACCATCACCAATGACGAACCCAGGGAAGAAGGTGCAAGTGTAAGCACCAAAACCGTCACCATCGCCTCAAAAGTAGGATCAAATAATACAGGCAAGCAAGGGTTCTTCGCTGATTCAATGACGTGGATAAAGGCCAATCCAGTACCCACCATTTTGGGCGTAGTGATTATTGGAGGAGCAGCCTATTACTTTCTGAAAAAGAAAAACGCTATTACCCCCGCATCACCTGCCCTAAGTGGCATCAAAAGCAGGAAATCCAAAAAACCAAAGCGAAGAAGAATTAAAGCGATCACGCTGTAAAAGGTT
>JANMZB010000497.1:0-1022 GCA_031382725.1 Sphingobacteriaceae bacterium
ATAAATGTATTGATTAATTGCTGAAATTCAATTTACAATTACATATATCTTGTATATTCTGACATTGGCACACCTAAATTACACATACAAAGAGTTTTTTAGTGATGATAAGTACTTCAGAGAATGTTTTGATGAGAATAAAAAATTGTTAATTGTATTTTACTACATCAGCATCTCCTGAAAGATGAATAAATGTCTTTATTACTTGTTGAAATTCAATTTACAATCATATATATCTTGTATATTCTAACATTGCAACACCCAAATTTAACATACAAAGAGTTTTGAGTGATGATAAATACTTGGGAGAATGTTTTATCGAGCTTAAAGTATTTGTAAATTGTATTCTATTGCACTTACACCTTCTTAAAGATGAATAAATGTCTTTATTACTTGATGAAGTTCAATTTACAATCACATATATCTTGTATATTCTTACATCGCAACATCCAAATTTCACATATAAAGAGTTTTTGAGTCATGATAAATACTTGGGTGAATATCTTGATATGCATAAAAGCCTTTTAAAATGTAATCTATTGCATTTACATCTCCTGAAGGAAGAATAAATGTCTTTATTACTTGTTGAAATTCAATTTACAATCTCATATATCTTGTATATTCTTACATTGCAACGCCCAAGTTTCACATATATACTAGAATGTTTTGACGAGCATAAAGTGTTTGTAAATTGTAACTTTTTGCATCTACATCTCCTGAAAGATGAATAAATGTCTTTATTACTTGCATCAACCCATACATCCTGCAAATTATCATTTATTTGCTGTGTCTAATGTTATTCCATTTGTATTCATGTTTTACCACTGGTATATACATTTAAGAATACTCTATTGCACACGGCATAACTGGCTCTCGACAAAACTGGATTGAGGGCTCAAACTGTGCACAGTTCAACCGGCTTACGGCTCAACTGGCTCACGACTCAACTGGCTTACAACTCAACTAGCTTACGGCTCAATTGGCTCACAGCTTAAATAGCTGGTTCATGGCTCAACTGATGG
>JANMZB010000881.1:0-4929 GCA_031382725.1 Sphingobacteriaceae bacterium
CCGGACCAAAAATCTGTGTTGGAATTAATGTTCCCATTAGGTTCAAATCCATTACCTCTTTCAGCCCATCCATATTTAGCATAAATATATCGTCGGCCGGTTGAATCACACCACCCGGTCTGTTACCGCCTGCACCATTAACTAAACCATCAATGTGGCCAAATTCATTAAGCATTTTATCGCGTGCGGCTATTAGCTGACTTTCGTTGGTCACATCTGCAATTAAAGCCACAGCTTGCCCGCCGTTGGCAATAATTTCGGCGGTACGCGCATTTGCAACCTCTTCATTACGACCCATCACCCCTACTATGCCGCCAGCTTGCGCTATGCTTTTAATAAACCCATGTCCTAAAACGCCGGTTGCACCGGTTACTATTACAACTTTATCTTTTAATGAAAACTGATCCTGCATATTTGTATATGATTATAAATTAAGCAAACATATCAAATAGATTTTGTGTGCAGTAATTTACTCTGAAATAAGGTTTCAATACGACACTTTTAAATTCCTTATTACCGCATTCAGCAGGTTAAATTTTCGGAAAAAACAACGCTTACTGCCGTTTCTGAATCCTATAAAAATTATTAAAAGAAATTAAAGAAATATTTCTACTTTGAGCACCACAATTTTAAGTGTTGAGTTGACAGATAGAAATAAATAAAATAACCTTATAAATTATAATCCTTATATGAATACACATTCACTAGACACTAAAGATTACATTGTCTTTTTTATTTACTTCATTATTGTGGCAGGCTATGGTTTGTACATTTACAATAAGAAAAAATCCGAAAGCAGTGGTTCAAAAGACTATTTCCTGGCCGAAGGTTCACTAACCTGGTGGGCAATCGGAGCTTCGTTAATTGCTTCAAACATCTCGGCTGAACAGTTTATTGGGATGAGTGGTGATGGATTTAAAATGGGATTAGCCATTGCAACTTATGAGTTGATGGCGGCACTTACCCTGATAATTGTAGCTGTGTTTTTCATTCCGGTTTATCTAAAGAATAAAATCTTTACGATGCCTCAATTTCTGCACCAAAGGTATAATGGTACAGTAGCTATGATTATGGCAGTATTTTGGCTACTTCTCTATGTGGTTGTAAATTTAACCGCAATCCTATATCTAGGAGCACTGGCAATTAATAGTATTTCGGGATTAAACCTTACCGCCTGTATGTATGCGCTAGCAATTTTCGCCATTATTATTACGCTTGGTGGTATGAAAGTTATCGGTTATACCGATGTGATCCAGGTTTTCTTTTTAATACTCGGAGGTTTAGCAACTACGTATCTGGCATTAAACCTGGTATCAGAGCATTATGGCACAACCGGTGTCTTAAATGGTTACAATCTCATGGTTGATAAAGCCGGCGACCATTTCGATATGGTTTTTGATCGTGGAAATCCCAACTACATTGATTTACCAGGATTAACAATCTTGGTTGGTGGTATGTGGATTGTAAATCTAAACTATTGGGGATGTAACCAATATATCACGCAACGTGCTTTAGGTGCAGATTTGAAAACGGCTCGCGGCGGTATCTTATTTGCGGCATTTCTGAAGTTATTAATGCCTGTTATTGTAGTGCTTCCGGGCATCGCGGCTTATGTATTATATAAAGAAGGATCCGGAAGTTTTCAAACCGACATGATGCACGAAGGGGAGTTAAGACCCGACCGCGCTTACCCGGTACTCCTAAACCTTCTTCCTACAGGCTTAAAGGGATTATCTTTTGCTGCTCTTACTGCGGCTATTGTTGCATCTTTAGCAGGTAAGGCTAATAGTATTGCTACAATTTTCACATTAGATGTTTATAAAAAAGTATTTAACACTAATGCCAGTGAAAAGAATTTGGTTAATACTGGTAAAATAACGGTAGTTTCTTCTATGATTATTGCGGTGATTATTGCGCCGCACCTTGGAATTGAAAAAGGCGGATTTAAATACATTCAAGAATATACAGGTTTTGTATCACCAGGTATATTCGCCATGTTTATTTTAGGATTTTTCTGGAAACGTGCCACTGCAAACGCGGCATTATTTGCAACTATTGGGGGCTTTTTACTATCGGTTTTACTTAAATTCCTTCCCGGGATGGTTGATCTATCGTTCCTTGCCTCTACCGGTTTTGCAGTTGAGGTAAATGGTGTTTACGAAATACCTTTCTTAGATCGAATGGGTTTTGTGTTCCTTTTCTCTGTATTAGGGATGTACATTATCAGCATGATAGAGAATAGTAAAGGCTTACGCCCTACAGGATTGGAAGTAGATACCACGATGTTTAAAACAACAACCGGTTTTGCAATAGGTTCAATTATCATAATAGGTATACTGGCAGCTATCTACGGTATTTACTGGTAGATTGGAATCGAGTAATCCAAAAAAGAACGGCTCTCTTCGCAATGAAGGGAGCCCTTCTTTTTATTAAATAAATGTTTATGAATTATCATCAAACATCACAAATCTGAACAGCCTTTTTTAAAGACGCTAATTTGTCCTTTTTTAGTGGAACGAATTCCTGCGCTACATATCCTTTAAATCCGGTAGCCTTTATTGCTCGCATAATTGCCGGATAATAAAGCTCCTGAGTATTGTCTATTTCGTTACGGCCGGGAACGCCAGCTGTATGATAATGTGCAATGTACTGATGATTATCCCTTATCGTTTTGATCACATCCCCTTCATCAACTTGCATGTGATAGATGTCGTACAGTAACTTAAAATTATCAGAGCCGACACGCTTTACCAGTTCTACACCCCAGGGCGTTTTATCGCATTGGTAATCCGGATGATCAAGTCGGCTATTAAGTAGCTCCATTACAATAATCACCTTATGCTTTTCGGCAGAAGCCATGATTTGCTTTAAACCTGTAGCACAGTTTTGCAATCCGGTTTCATCATCAATACCGTTCCGATTGCCGCTAAAACAAATCAGGTTTTGATAACCGGCTTTAGCCACCAAAGGAATCATTTTAAGATAATTATCTATAAGCTTTTGATGATACTCTGTGTGATTCCAGCCTTCCGTAAGAGAAATTTCAGCTCCGTTGCACATGGAAGAATGCAATCCATGTTTCTCGAGGATTGGCCAATCATCAGGCCCGGCCAAATCAATAGCTTTGATTCCAATCTTTTTTGCCTCTGTACAAAGTTCATCAAGTGAAAGGTGACTAAAGCACCAACGACAAACAGCATGATTAATATTTCCTTTAAGTTTTACTTCTTTCTCCATGTGATCTGATTGTGCTTTGACTAATTTATGGTTTAAGGCGCAACAGTAATTTCTTCGTTATAATTTTAAACCGCCTTTTAAACCCGAAATTAATAATATTTTTGCCCTGGAATATATTATTCGATTACATAAACCTCATTTTTATGAACCTTAAGAAACACCTTTTAGCCTGCCTTGGTTTAAGTTTGTTAGTTATTCATGTATCCGCACAAGTACCAGGCGAACCCAAATATACACCGGATCTGACTGAGTTTTGGAATCCGGAAGTACCTGTCGTTACTCCCGGAAAGATTGCTGAAATGACAGCACCTCCTGCCGATGCAATTGTTCTATTTAACGGAACAGATTTATCCAAATGGAAAGACAAGAATGGGGAGGACGCCAAATGGACAGTAAAAAATGGCGTATTCACGGTTAAAAAAGGAACTGGTGATATCAAGACCAAACAAGAGTTTAATGATTTTCAACTGCATATCGAATGGTCTGTGCCTAAAAACATCACAGGGCAGAGCCAGGCACGCGGTAATAGCGGCATTTTTCTGCAAGGAATTTATGAGCTGCAGGTTTTAGACAGTTACAATAACCGCACTTATGCCAACGGTCAGGCCGGAAGTATTTATAAACAAACGCCTCCGCTAAAAAACGCTATGCGTCCTCCGGGAGAGTGGAATGTTTACGATATCATTTATACTGCTCCGCGCTTTAAAGAAAATGGCACACTGTTTACTCCTGCTTATGTAACGGTATTACACAATGGTGTTTTGATTCAGAATAATTTCCAGTTAAAAGGTCATACACCTTGGTTTGGTTTACCAAAATACACCCCGCATGGTAAAGGGCCTATTTCTTTACAGGATCATGGCGACCCGAGCGAGCCGCTTAGCTTTAGGAATATTTGGATAAGAGAGCTGTAGGTTTGAGATTATAACGATAACAAAAAGCCCTGGAGTTTTTAGCTTCAGGGCTTTTTAATTTAGGTCGAAAAACTAATTTCCCCCATCAACTACTGCTCTTGCCACAGCATAATCTCCAACTTTTTTACCGGTAATTAAACCTTGTTCGCAATCTGCCCGATAATGAATTCCTCCATAGATGCGAGATTCAGAGGCTTCGGAAGCCATTGCTGAAAAGCTTGCGGCATTTTCGGGTAAGAGATAGCCAAGTATAGTTGCGGCCGCACCACTAAATGTTGAATGCCCGGAGATATAAGCCGGGAAGTTAGGTACGCCTGTTAAAGTTTTAATCGATTTGTCTAACTGACAGGGCCTGGCATTGAAATAAAAATACTTCGTATTCCAGCAAACCACTGCGGCATCCATCATGGCAGCATTCAACAACGCATAGTTTCGTGCGAAACGAACCTCACTATAATTCTTCTTAACGAATTGTTCGGTGGCAATAGCGTTCCAGTGCCCCGGGGGAGTGTAAGTTCCCGCACCATCGGCCCAAAAATTAACTATTCGCATGTGTTCTTTAGTCGGTTTTTTGGTGTAGCTCAAAACCTCATCCAATTGTTTTCTCATTTCTGCGGAATTAGACGCAGGCGGAGGTACAGGTCTTAATGTAGCGACTGCCGTTGTACTGAAAAACAATGGCTTTACATTTCCAAAAGCAGCTAGCATCGGCGGTCGCTTTGGAGTTTCAAGGCTAAGCCAGGGCGTTTCACCTTTGTCTTTGCAATCGGATTCGAGC
>JANMZB010000895.1:0-5553 GCA_031382725.1 Sphingobacteriaceae bacterium
ATCCTTTGCGTTGTTCGCGATATTCCATTGACGGCAGGTACGATTATAAGAATGTGCCGAAGGACCAACGCCCAGATATTGTTCGCCTCTCCAGTAATTGGTATTGTGTTTGGAGTAACAGTCTGGTTTTGCAAAATTGGAGGTTTCATAATGTTCAAAGCCTGAATTGACAAGCGTTTCAATTAAAAATAAGTATTGTTCGCTGCTTTGCTGTTCGTTCATCGGCTGCTGACTGCCTTTTCCTATAAATGAGGCCAACGCGGTTTGCGGTTCAACCGTCATTGCGTAAGCCGAGACATGAGGGATGCCAAGATCAATTACTGTGTTAATATTGGCCTTCCACTTTTCGTTGCTCAGTAATGGGTAACCATAGATCAGATCTAACGTGATATTTTCAAACCCGGCATCCTGAACTCTTTTTACCGAACTATCTGCGTCCAAAGCATTATGCGCACGATTCATCCAACGTAAATCTTCCTCAAAAAAAGACTGGATTCCGATACTGAAACGATTGATTGCTGTACTTCTGAAGTCTCTCACTGTAACATGATCCAGATCATCCGGGTTAGCTTCTAAGGTTATTTCAGCATCAGCACTCACAGGAAAGTTTTGAGTAATTCGATCAATCAAATTCTGAATTTCGGTCGCACCAATAAGAGAAGGGGTTCCCCCTCCAAAGTAAATAGTCTCGATGGTTTCGTTTGGAAGGTAGCTTTGCCGAAGATCCAGCTCTTTATGCATCGCGTGCAACAGCTCCTCTTTATACTTTAAGGAAGTTGTAAAATGAAAATCGCAGTAATGACAGGCTTGTTTGCAGAAGGGGATGTGGAGGTATATACCGGCCATGTTTTATTTGGTAAAATTAAAATTCGGGGAGATTGCGGTAATTCTCCTTCTTAGATTATTGCTCAAAGTCTTTACTTAATACTTCAGCTAATTGATGAAGCTTGTTTGCTAAAAGACTTTTGTCGATTAATTTGGTTTCATAATCTGCTATTACAGCGGGGCTTGTATTTCTTGACATAGCGTATTCTACAACCTCTGTGTCCTTCCCTTTACATAATAAAATGCCAATGCTGGGTTTCTCGTTAGTCCGTTTCACATCCCTGTCTAATGCTTCTAAATAGAAATTAAGTTTCCCTAAAAACTCAGGGGCAAACTCTTCAATCTTAAGTTCAAATAAAACCAGACATTGCAAATCTCTGTGATAAAATAGTAAGTCGGTATAGTAGTCTTTATTACCTACCTGCAGCCGATACTGGTTGCCCATGTAGGTGAAGCCTTTGCCTACTTCTAGTATAAATTTTTGAAGGTTCTGAACGAGTGCCTTTTCGAGGTCTCTCTCCAAATGATCTTTTGGTAAATCAAGAAATTCGAACATATAAGGGTCTTTAAAAAAATCTTGAGGTAGTTGTTTCCCTGGCTTTGGTGTAACTTTACTGCTCAAGATGGTTCTTTCATAAACAGCAGTATTCAATTGCCTTTCAACTTCCCGAACAGATAGTCTTTCATTAATAGCTAGCTGAGCATAAAATAGTTTTTCTTCTACGGTTTTTGTTTTGTTTAGAATATGCAGGTGGGCGCTCCATTGTATTTGTGTCAACACTGTTGTCACAAATTTGGTGGCCTCACTTTCAGAAATTTGTAATTGTGTCATCACTGTTGACACAAACTGTGAATTGGAATAGGTTTCATAGAACTGCTTCATTCTATAAAGCCCTCGCCGATTAAACCCACTTAGCTCAGGATTTTTAGAGGCAATATAATCTGCTAATTCCTGAACTGTATTCTCGCCCCATCTGCCGGCAACTACCGCCTCAGCAACTACTTTTCCTACATTAAAGTAAAGCAAAACCAATTCGGCATTTGCTTTCGCATAAATGCGATTCCGCGCCTCTTGGATAAGTAACAGAATTTTCGTGAAGTCTGAATTAATTTCTTTAACCATGCTACTAAACAAAAGATTGCAAATTATAATTTGCATAAGCCCTTGTATCGCAAATATAACAGAGTAACGTCGTTTATTTCAACCAGTAAGTTTATCTTTTAAAAACCACTTTGGTGTGGTTTATCAATCACCGTAATTAAATCAAAGAGTAGACAAAAAAAATAAAAATACCAAACAACGATTTTTAACTTCGAATTATAATTACACTAAACATAATAATAAGAAGCGGAGGGAATTCGATTAAATGTTTAAAGCAAATGCCTGACGATTTAACATCAGGCATTTCATACTTTTAGTAAGATTCTACCGGCAATGCAGTTACCGGAACCGCCTCGTCGCTGCTACGATTTGAATTCAATTGCTGCTCATCCAACTTCTCTTTAATTGGACAATATCCTGTTAAGCCTCTGTAAAGTAATGCACCGCCAACACCTAGTTCGGTCAATGCCAATAGAGGATGAGAAAAAACATTGGTGATTCCTTTTAATGCGATAAATGCGCCGGCACCAACCGAAATCATACGTTCTGTTTGTCCAACATTGGCGTTTGCATTTTCCTGAAGAAAGGAATTGTTTAAAGTGTCTGAGAGAGTATTAATAATTGAATTTTCCATGGTTCTTATATAAACTTTTAATAAATAACCCGTCTTGACGAAGACTGTTTCTATTAATTTATTCTTTTAATGTCAGAATTTTTTCAATTCATTGAAAAGCAAGTCAACCCTTCATTTATGATTTACTCACTTAATTTTAGCAGCTCTTTCCTGGCTTTCTTTTCTTCCCTCCGTATGGCTTTTTCATTTCGCTTTTCCTGTTTCTCCAAATCCTTAACTTCTTTTTCTACTTGCTTCACCTCTTTTTTAAGATCTTTTTCATCATCCTTTTTACCAAGCTTAAATTTTACGTTTCCGTTTTCATCGTCTTGTCCCCTTAGGTTGATCACAATTCCATTATCAAATCGCTCACGCTTTAAGCTGTCCGATAAACCAATATCTCTTTTGGGGTTCCGAAGCGGAATTCTCAAAGCTATATCTGTCCCGGTAGGCATGCCATAAATCCCTTCAACATATAAATTAAGCACGCTCGATTCGATATACATGGGCTGAATTTTTATAGTACTTCCATTAATATCGAATGTGTTTTTGAGACTGGTAAAAGTGATATTAGAAAAATCGCGGTTAGGAAATGCAAACTTCCCTACCTTTTGCATTGGCTCGAAATTTAATAACGCGCCATTTTTAATGTTGAAACTTACTGTGCCGTTAAACGATTTCGGGATGATCTGTCCACTCTCTCTCATAGCGCCCGAGACTTTAGTTGTGGAATTGAAATTACCCCGTAGGTTTTGATAAGCGATGGCATCTTGTCCGAAGTTTTCGAAAGCGTAAAATAGCTTCGAGATATCCACATTGATGATCTTGGTATCAACATTAAATCGATTAACGGAGCCGGTTTGATCAATATTTCCCTTCACTTGCAAGCGGCCGTCTGCATGATTCAAACTTACATCCTGAAGCTCTACACCCGACCTGGTCAACAAAATACTCGAATGGATATTGGAGGCTTCAAATTTTCTAAATATAAGCTTGTTCGTTTCTACATCGAGATGCACTGTTGCTTCGTCAAGCACCTGATCTAATTGGTTAAATAACTTAGCAGGTGATTTACTTGCACTTGCCGCTTTCTTTTCGGATTTACGGCGGCCCAAAAAGGCTATAAATTCACCCACATTAATTTTCGGACTACTAACATGCAGATCAAGTTTGATCCGTCCGGGATCGGTGTAATATAAATTGAGGAAGTTTATAAACGAGCCATTGATGGTAAAGTTGCTGTTCGCGCTACGAGCGCGAAAATTTTGCAAAAAAACGTCCTGCCCCTTAAACCTGAACGTGCCGTTGAGATTGGTAAAATTTAAATCGCGCGGGTGATAGTTTAATGTAGCATTGCTTAATACCAAAGCTCCATAGATGTAAGGTTCAGTACTGTTGCTTTTATTGTACGGTGCACGATAAAATAAATTTAAACGTGCATTACCCTTATGGAAGTGAAAGCTTTTTGAACCCGAAATAGCGTTTAGTTTCTCTAATTCAAAAACAGATTGAAACCGGCCTTCAAAAATTGGCTTAACCAAGTTTATAACTCGAACGGTATCTGCCCTAAAAGGTATATTATGGTATGTTCCTTTGATATCTGCAAAACCGATAATTGAATTTCGATCATTCAACCCAAGCCCTTTCTTAAATTCATTATCAAAATAACCGGTAAAACTGCAGTTCTGGATCGTTTCGCCGGAAACAGTTAATTCATTATCGGTAGTAGCCCAGGATACCAATATCTTTGGATCACCTTTGTGCTTTAAACTCCCCTGAATTAAAGCTTTTGCCGTAATAGGTTCTTCTAATTTATATATTTTCAGTTTGGAGGAAATATTATTCGCCAGTAAAGGCACCACATTTTTCAACTCTATCTCTGCAGCAATTATCGAAAGTTTAAAATCTGATGCAGATGTAGTCGATCTGAACATACCCCCAATCTTAAAATCTTCCGAACCAATAGTCATGTCTTGCTCTGGAATCACCAATACGCCCGACTTTGTATTGTAGGTCATATCAAGATCTGTCTCTACTTCCTGATTTTTAATAAAGCTGCCTCTACGCACATTAAAAGCAAGCATATTAACCTTGAGCTCGGTTTTAGCATTCCCTTTCCAGCCGTTTTCGTTGTAATTGATCTTTACATTAAGGCGATGTATATCAAAATTGAAATATTTTTTTCGGGCCTGATTATCCTGAATAAATGAGACGTTTGAAAAAACGATACGATTTATTTTTTTGTCCTTATTAGATTTTTTAGTTTCAGTGGAGCTGCTTTGCTGAGAGAAAATTTTATTATTGCTGTTTCCCAAGCTATCGGTATAAAAATAAATTTTCCCATCGTTTATACTCAGTTTTTGAATCACAGTATTGCCGCCCATCAGAGCAAAAACATTAAGGGCTACAAATATTTCCTTAGCTTCAAGTAAGTTATGACGATGATTTTCGAACAAGCTATCTCGCAGTAATACATTTTTTAATGAGACAGAAATCCCCGGGAAACCCTGTATTAAAGCGGGTTCCATATTTTCGATGCTTAGCTCGCCATTTATTCCATCATTTAACTCTGCAGTAACTGTTTCGAGAAGCGTTTTCTTGTTTATAGTAACGTATGCTGCAATACCCAGCCAAAGTAGAAGTACCAGTCCAAAAGCACTTCCAATTATGGTTAGAATTATTTTAATAGATTTAGGCATGTTGGATTGAAATTGATTGACAGAACAATATATAGAATATTATAACCACATAACAGGTTAATCTATAACATGTTCCATTTCCGGTAAAATAGATTTAAGGCAAAATTATCTTAAAACAATACCTTTAACCATATTGTCTAATTAAAAATGGAGTTATCTACCCAAATAACCTGGTTGTTTATGCTGGCACTGCCTGTAGCCTGTATTGCATGGACGGTAACGCACGAAGAAGTATTTCGAGAGCCGCGAGAGTATTGTATTGACCGTTCACAAAATGCTCCGAAACTGTTTAAACGGAAGTTTTTTTACCTGTT
>JANMZB010000906.1:0-1069 GCA_031382725.1 Sphingobacteriaceae bacterium
ATGGTAGTTGCCAATAGTTCAGACGTGGACTCTAGGTTTTCTTTAAGGGTCTTAATTTCTTCTTCCAGTTGGGCTTCGTCTACCTCTTCTTCCTCCTGATCGCGGACGGTCCATCCGTTCACGTTGAAGATTGTCGGGTCAAACTTATCGCCTGGTACCATTCCTTTTACCGCGTACACGTCGGAGGCGATATCCAAATACTTGTAGGGGTGCTTGTTGTGCGTCCGGTCTATGAACCGTCGTATTACCTCCGCTTCTGGGAGAATGAGTGTTGCAGCGAGAATCGTTAATGTCTCCATAACTTCTTCCAGCTTCTTAGTTGCATATACTTTATTCTTGACTTGGTTAATGGCCTCCTTTACGAATGCAGGGAGTACGTTGGGGGATCGCAGCTTCGTCCCGTCCGATAACTGCATGAGGTGGAGTATGGTGTCTCCAATTTTACCGGGATTTGGTCCGACTCCTGTCGATGTGGCTAGCGCATGGATATTTGTCTGTAGTATCTCCGCTCGCATCGATCGTGTGATCATGTGGTTGGTCTTCGTCATGGAATCTTGGAGCTCTTTCTTCCGTTCCACTGTCTTGAGCATGTGTGTCCTGATTTCGTTTACATCGGCGTTCATCGGGCCTTCTTTTAACCGATCGGAAGACATCCATGTCCTGGGAGTATTAATCTCTTGGCATTTCTCCACGTGCAATAATTTGGATCTTAATTCGGCTACCCGGGCGGTCGTTTCTGCGGTCTCGGACACCGGTGTACGCGACACGTTCAGCATCTCATCGTATCTCGCAACCACTGTTCGGTGAGTCCATCCCGCCTCGCCGTATTCATCTATCCTAACATTCGCAGTGGTCCGGAGTGGTATGACGCTGTCTACCGTCCCATGGATCGGTTGCCATGGCTCGAATGGTTATTCAGTTAAGCGAGGTGACAATAATATGCATACCTGGTCTCCCTGGGGAAACATCCATTGTCTTCCGTGTGCGCTAAGGTTCATTACCAGTGGCCGATTGTTTATCGGAGTAATCAGTCCGTAATACACAGTCGGTCTGGGATCCCTGTCGTTAG
>JANMZB010000938.1:0-7920 GCA_031382725.1 Sphingobacteriaceae bacterium
CCTTGTTTTTTTATAATTTCTTTTAATTTATCTTTTGCCCTATTCAGTTTTACTCTGGCGTTGATTTCAGAAATACCTAAATTTATTGCAATTTCTTTGTGCGAAAAACCTTCTAATTGGTAAAACATAATTGCTTTGTCGGTCTTGTCTAATTGTTGAATCGCTTTATAGAAATGACTTATCTGTGCTTCTTTTAAACCTGAATCCGATTCATCTTCCTTAATATCAATACCCGTCAATTCGTATTTATCTACCTTTCGTTTTTCCTTCTTCAAAAAAACAATGGATGTATTAATAGCAACCCTGTACATCCAAGTAGAAAACTGACTCTCGTTTCTAAAACTATCGTAGGCCTTCCAAAGTTGATAGATAATTTCTTGAAACAAATCTTGCTGGTCGGCAGTATTATCCATATACATTTTAGAAACTTTATACAGTATCCCTTTATGTATTTCTATGCGAGATAAAAACTCTTGTTCAGTCGCTTTCAAGATGTTAGTTAAGAATTGGTTTTACGGTATAACCTGCATTTCTCAATAAGTTAATTACACCATATTCACCCGATAAATGTCCAGCACCAACTGCAAAAAATACACTTTCATTTTTCATTAATTGAGACATCTTGGCTAACCAATTCATATTTCTATTATCCAATATTAATTTTTTGTCTGCTTCATTCATCATTTTAACATCGGTAGCAGCGTTGTATATATTTTTGATATTTTCTTGCCTATAATCTTGCACCATTTGCTTGGTTAGCTCTTGACTCATTTCTCCCAACATATTTATCATTTCTTCATCGGTAAAGGCTTTACTTATTATATCCATATGTTCTTGTGCTTTCTCCAAACCAATTACTGATTTTTTAGCTGCAATAGCTTTTGCTAAAAATTCCATTTCGTAGGATTTAATATTAGCACAACCACCTGATTTCATTGCTATCAGACTCATTACAGTTACCATTGAATAATTATCTACTTGGCTTAATGTCATTCGAGCAATATTTTGCAAAATTTGATCAAGCTTTTTAGCTTGTGAAGCGGTAAGTTGTTTTGATAAAGGAATTGTTCCCTTTGCTGCTTTTTGCAGATACTTTATTTCTGAAGTATCTGCCATATTTATTTCTAAAACTAGTTTCGATGTTTTTGCAAAAGCTGTGTTTACTTTTTCTTTAATAAAATAGTCGCTTTCACAAATTATATGAAGGGTTCCATATAAATATGAAGGCTTTTCTATCCCATTCCCTGAAATTTCCCATAACAAGGAATTTAAATCTTGTGATCTCTCCTCTTTTTCACTGTCTTGCGCTATACTAAAGTTATAACTACAAAGTATTACAAGTAGTGGCAATAAGGTTCTGATTAATTTTTTCATAACGTTTATTTTCTGATTACCTATTGTAAGTAAACAAAAAAACAAAACGTTACAAATTATTTATAGAAAGGAGTAAAACTACCCTCTAAGAGGTAGGTAACCTATTGAAACTATCTGGTTCCTTGTTGCCGTTTCGCCCATCCATAAGTCTCCAACCCGCCTTTGCCTGGTGGATTGTATGGTACAGAATATGTTATTGATCCAGAGATGATATGATCGCACTTTTCTACCTGAATATGCCCAAGCGGTATAAGTTACATCCGTTGTTTTTTAGAAAAGCTTATCATATCTTTAAAAGATAATTTGTGTGTCACCAATAATTTCAACGCCCAAAACGATTTATGCTCAAAAAAACCAAAGGCATTTTATTATTGACATTACTGGTATTAACAAGTTTTGCGGGCCGCATTCCTTCTGATACCATCTCCAGCCAGGAAAGGCGTTTTTTGATTGATCATTTAAAAGATTCAAAAACCTATTTATTAAAAGCACTGAATGGTTTATCAGAGGAGCAAATGAACTTTAAAGCTTCGCCTGAAAAATGGTCTATTAAAGAATGTGTACAACATATTGCTCTGGCTGAGGGCGGTATTTGGCAAATGGCAGATGGTGCCTTAAAAGCAACTGCTAATCCTGAAAAAAGAAGCGAGATAAAAGTTACAGATCAGGATTTGATAAAATGGGTAAGCAGTCGGGACCACAAGGTCCGGGCTCCTGAAACGATGAAACCGGTGCAGTCCGCTTGGGAAACTACAGACGAAGCTTTAGCTGCCTTTAAAGACAAAAGGGCTGCTTTAATAAAATATGCTAAAACCACAACAGATGATATGCGCAATCATGTAGCGCAAAGCCTGGTGGGATATGTAGATGCATACCAAGTTGTTCTTTGGCTATCTACTCATACCAGAAGGCATGCAGACCAAATCTTAGAAATAAAAAACGATCCGTCGTTTCCTAAATAATCGTGATGTCTCCATGCTGGCGCACCCGTGCGGCGTGTGCTTTTAATAATATAGTTTATTAGTGGCAACACAACAAAGGCAGAGAGAATGAGTTTGATGAGTGTGGCCATCAATAAGGCCTTTATTGTATAAATAGCTACATTCAACTATGAAACTTCTATCCCTCGTATTCCTTTTGACCATTGCCCTTTGTTCTAATGCACAAAAAACCGAGTCTCTGATTGGGAAATGGGTTTTTAAAGATGTTTATAATAAGGATGAACTGGATAATGCGGAACTCCTTGCCCTGAGACTCCATGTGATTGGCAAACTAACCGTGGAGCTTAAAAGCAGCGGCGAATTTCGGGTTATTTAATGGGGGAGCGTAAAAACGGAACCTGGTCTAACGAGGAACCAGATACTATTTTGCTGCTAACTGATGACGATGAAGAAATCGAGTTGACTATACTCGAACTTACAAAAGACCGGATGGTATTGAAAATAGATGCCGGAGAATTTCTGATGGTTCGAGCGAACAGGAAGTAGGGATTTGGCGAGCGGCTGGGAATAGTTCACTAATTGGTAGAGTCCCACAAGGCCCATCTAGCACAAGTGTTCCTTAATCGTCCTTTTTGTAACAGGGTACACCACTACTAATATTCTTATAAAACAAAGGTCATGAAATCAGAGATTTAATCTTTTTCTTTGTTGCAATAAAGCAATCAACCATAGTTAATTAGGTTCACCATGTTTATTACTACAAAGTCGATTGTTAAAAACGAAATTTATGTTGCGAGTTTTATTAGTATGTATCGTTATAATTGCCTCAGGCAATGTTTATGGCCAAAAGCGAATTAACGAGGTTTTATGTTCTTCCGATACCCTTATCATTGATCCTTCTTTACGAATCGAAGCCCCCCAGGCTGGCGCACGCGTGTCGCGTGTGATTTTCAAAAACTTCCCTGCAGGAGCGGACGTTTTTGTGCTCATCAATTACAAGCAAGCATTTCACTATAGATCCAAAACTTAGTCAAAAATCCAAAATAGTTAAGCTGATGGTAATTCCCATCAATCAAAGTTGTTTGCTCAAAGGTGCTAAACACAAGATAATTGTGTCGAACAAAGGATTCATTTTGCTGGCTGATTCCAATTGTATTCTTAAATCTATCCTTTTTCCCCGAAGAGTCTCCTCCTTCAGGGACTCTGCGGCGCTACAATTCCTGTCAAATCAATATCACGCAATTTCAAGTACGTTGTTATAGAAACTGCTCATTTTTCGCCCGATGTATAAAACCGAGCTGAACTATGTTTTTAATCTTCCGGCTGTTCAACTAATCTATCCTCTCCTTTGCTTGCTTTCTCGTGGATATAGTCCTGCTTCTGTTCTACCATATTAGTAGTAGTGATTTCCTAGCCCTTGTTGGTGTTGTCACCAACAAGTCGATTGAACATCTATTTACTAATCTTCTCAGTAATAACATCGTAGTTGTGTTGGTGATAACCCCGATCTGGCCACTGCGAGAACATCAACCCGGCAGATCTGGTTAACGTTGTTTGATGGTAACATTCAGGCAGTCATTGCGTATTACGGTCAAATAAAACTTATAATCCAATCCTTATGAAAAAAAATATCACCTTGTTTTTTCTTGCACTAACAATTCTTTTAACCGCCTGTAAAAAGGCAAATAAAGATGAACTATCAGCAGAGTATTATTTTAAAGGAAGTTTAAACGGCACGGCCTTTAACTGGGAAGAAACGGAAGAAACCCAGTGGAGGGTTGGAACAAGTTCTTCATCTTCAGTTTTGTATGGTGAAGGAATTGGCAGCCTTACAGCTTCAATTGAAAAAGAACAAAGTCATCCTTCTTTAGAAAGAAAACCTTCTCTAGGAGTTACATTTCAAACCTTTACCATTGTAGAGAGTAATGTAAGTCCAGCTGTGTTCAATAGTTTTGTCAATGCAGGAACTTGGGCATATTCAGCTACAGCGGGTGGAAGTCCTAATACAAAAAACCTGGTTGTGGAATATATGGATGAACAGGGAAAATCTTATAATTCTATAGGTTCACAAACAGGGAGTACCGTTAATATTATTGCTGTAACCCCTATGGCTGCAATATATGGTTCAAAGGAGAGCTTGAAAATCAAAATGAGCCTTAACTGCAAATTATATGCGGTTGATGGAAATGGCGCACCTCTAACGATGAGCAATGCAGAAGCCGTTTTATATATTGAAAATCTTTTTAATCACAACTAACCCGCTAACTGTCCGTAAGGTGCCCCCTGTTTGGCGCAAGTATTCAGCGGGAGACTTATAGAGCGCAGAGTACTTGTGCCTCCGTTACTGAATTCTGAATATTCTCAGGTCATGATAGATTAGGCACAAGTACACAACCCACAGTCAACGCTGCATACTTGCGCCAATGGGGGGGGGCTTATCAGAAACTAGACTATATTCATCACAATCCCTTAGCGGGTCACTGGCAATTGGTGGTGGAACCTTGCGGTTACTCATATTCGTCTGCAGGGTATTCTGATGATGGAAATAACCCTATTCCATTTTTGAATGATTTGCGTAAGGAATTTTAAATGGATCGTAGAGACACGAACCAAGGCGTTGCTACACGTTGACGCGAGTCGGAGATGCAATTATTATGAGTAACACATACACTTAGCTGTCACTTTTACAATATTCCTGCTATAATCAAAACTTGGATTCGTAAAAGCTCCGTTAGTATATCTGTCTTGAATTGTAAAGATCCACCTCTTGCCCTAATAGAAACGCGTCTACAATCCATCCAATTCCGAATATTCCAAAAGTGAAAAAGAAAAAAATTCCATACCAAACGTGTCCGAGATAAAAACGATGTACCCCAAACAATCCTAAGAACAGCCAAAGTATATATGCTACAGATTTCGATTTCATAGAATTAATTTACAGTTTACATTATAAGTAGCAGAAGCCGACATAAGTGGAACTCGGCGTTCATCTTACTAATTTAACAATTAAACTTATAGCAATACGCCTACCTCAGATAAAACCTTTTCTTTTGAACATTATGTGAATTCGTTCCACCCATTACCTCTTCTCTTGTTGGTGTTGTCCCCCCTCTAGCGCAAGGTGTGCCGGGAGAAGAGCACCGGATAAAGAGTGCTTTTCGTAACTATATAAAAGATGGAGGAAGGCCCTCCGGCGGCAGACTTGCAGGAGTAGCCGTCAAACCGCCCTGCGGTGCTTCAAAGGCAATGTTGAGGTATTGAACTGTCGGGGAAAAGGTTCCGTACGGGATCAGGTAGGTTTAAAAGAGACGAAGCAATTGAACCATCGGTGAAGTGTCCGGAAAAGCAATTAACTGTCAAAACCATTGTGATCTTGCCTACAATGGGACAAGCATAACGGTTACCTGTTTACAGGTTATGCGGCAGTCGTCATTGAGATGGCGTGACTTCTACACAGGCTTTTATATGGAACTCGGGAACCTGAACACAGATGTTAGTTTTTTTTGATAACCTTCCTCCAGTGGAGTGGGAAAAAGACAAAGGGAAAACAGACGGAGTACCGATGCTGTGTTCAGGGGCGGACTAAGCTGTAGTAGTGGAGAAGTTTCTGTAATGGAGACACAAACCAAATGCGTAGATATACTTTTAAGTGGTATTACACTATCCTACCTGATGTTTTGACCTACCGGATGAATAAGTCCGAAACAAGAATAGTTTTGGAAAACTTTTTAATTGTCATTCTTACATTTATATTTGTTAGTACGACAAGGCGCACATAGCTCAGTCTAAACTAATCAATTGTATACGAACGCCGGGGAACTAATCAGAGTAGAAACTGCTGCGAATTTGCGCAAGTAATGGACTGATTAAATCCAATACATGGTGCCGCCCTACGAAGCTATGATTAGGTAATTAATCTACCTGATTAAATTAATTAATGCACACTAGTAAAAACCCAATGAAACTAAAGTTATTAATTTCCCTTACGTCCCTTTTTTTCTCTATCAACACGCTTATTGCCCAAAAACAAAATCCACTTGATTTATTAAGGAGTCAATCTTTTAATAATGATTGGAAATTTAAAAGAGGTGATCAAATTAATGCAGAGTTACCTTCCTTTGACGATTCAAAATGGAGATCTGTTGTTTTACCGCATGACTGGAGCATTGAAGATTTGCCAAATCAATCGGAAAAAGACGGCATAATTGGACCATTTTCCAGAAAAAGTAGAACCGGACCAGGAAATGGATACACTGTTGGGGGGTATGGCTGGTACAGAAAGACGTTTGTGCTGAATAACGCAGAAAGTAAAAACGTTGAAATTCGTTTCGACGGTGTTTATATGGCTTCTGATGTATTCATCAACGGGCATTTTTTGGGTGAGCATCCCTATGGTTATACACCTTTCCAGTACAAGATTGATTCTTACTTAAAGAAAGATGGAAGCCCTAACGTTCTTGCTGTAAGGATTAAAAATAGGGAACCTAATACTCGCTGGTATTCTGGCTCTGGTATCTACCGCGATGTGGAATTACTTGTTACTGATAAAATCTCTATCAATGATAATGAAACAAAAATATTAACTCAACTGGTTAATCCCTCGAAAGCTATCGTCACATTGTCTTCTGTTTTAAATAATTTTACAGGTGTAGCCGGAGACGTTAACTTAAGGTATACAATACTTAGGAAGGGCAAAGAAGTAGCGTCATTTAGTCAAAAAGGAATAAATCTGTACGATAACCTCCGTCATGACGCAAAAATTGAAGTCTCAAACCCCGAGTTGTGGAATTTAGAAACCCCGAATTTGTATACTGCTCGCCTGGAAATCTTAAATAAAAATAATAATACCGTATTAGATCAAAACGACGTTGAATTTGGTATCAGAACAATAAGCGTGAGTCCGGAGTCAGGTTTTTTATTAAATGGAAAACGGGTTGTTTTACTTGGAGGTTGTGTGCATCATGATAATGGTATTATAGGCGCGGTAGCAATTCGGAGTGCAGAAGAAAGGAAGATAAAGTTACTCAAGGCATCTGGTTATAACGCAATAAGAACTAGTCATAACCCTGTATCAACCAACTTTTTGAATGCTTGTGATCGTTTAGGTATGCTTGTTATTGAAGAGTTTTTTGACATTTGGCAAGAGCCCCGTTCTAATGATTCAAAAGATTATCACTTCTTTTTTGATAATAACTGGAAAAAAGATATCCGCACTACCATAAACAGAGATTTCAATCACCCTTCTATTATCATGTGGAGTGTGGGTAATGAGGTAAAGGAAAGAGGTAATCCGGAATTAACCAGGATGTTAAGAGATGAAGTGAAAAAACATGACCTTACTAGACCTGTGACCGCAGGAATAAACAAAATTCATACAGGCACAGTCGAAATATCAGACGCCTTAGATCAACTGGATGTAGCAGGACTTAATTATCTTTATAAATATTACGAGAGTGACCATTTAAAGAAGCCAAAGCGAATTATGATGGGTACAGAATCATTCCCCAAAGATGCTTTGCAAAATTTTGCATTAGCAGAAAGAAACCCCTACGTATTAGGCGACTTTGTTTGGACCGCTATGGATTATATCGGCGAGGCCGGGGTC
>JANMZB010000949.1:0-2576 GCA_031382725.1 Sphingobacteriaceae bacterium
AGGATTCTCTTTCTTTGGTAGCATAATTATCTGCAAGCTTATGAAACTAAGTTCTTCAAAACTTGCAGATTTTTAACCCCGTTTTTATCCAATCTTGTGGATAACTGAGCTAGTATGGGCTTTTTAAGGGACGACTAACTACCCATCCCATTAAAACATTTGATGATGCCTACCAGATTGTGAGGTGGTATAGTCAGAGTTGGTTAATTGAATAAATGCATCGCTTATTAAAGCATAAAGGGTTTCAAATAGAGGATAGCGAATTAGAAACTGGGTGAGCCATCCGAAAACTATGTATTATCATGCTGAATGCATTGTTAAGAATCATTCAAATGAATCTGGCCTACAATGAACCAGAAGGCGGTCAGCCATTAGACGAAGCGTGAACGATCTTTATCTTCTGATAAAAGTAAATCGACCATCAGGTTCAAGCTTCATAATAGTGGAAGGCCTGGAGTTAATTTGCTTTTCTTGTTCAAAATCAACAACATAATCTACACCATTTATTATTTCATCCGATATGTCGGAAAAGTTTCCTGAGAAGTTTTCGCCACTTAAATTAGCCGATGTAGACACGACTGGTTTTCTAAAACGCTGTATCAGCTGCTGGCAGAAGGCATGTTTAGCAACTCTCACACCAACGCTGCCATCCTGATTGATCACATTTTTAGCCAGATTTTTTGCGCCGGAGAAAACGATAGTTAAAGGATGCTCAGCATATTCGATTAAATCGTAAGCGATTTCCGGTACGCCGGAGATATAACTTTCTAGTTTGTTTTCGTTGTCTAAAAGTATGATCAGGCTTTTGTTTTCTGCTCTCCCTTTCAGCTTAAACACTTTTTCTACGGCTTCTGCATTTGTAGCATCGCAGCCAATTCCCCAAATGGTATCTGTTGGATATAAGATAACTCCGCCGGATTGCAGTACCTCTAATGCTTTATTTACTTCTTCTTTAAGCATGATCTAATACTTTCTGATAAGTGTTCATTAAGTTTTTTGCCAATTCGGCAGTATTAAACTTTTTCACATACTCCAATCCCTTTTCAATCATTTCGCGACCCAACTCAGGATTATTTAAAATGGAATTTACGCTCCAGGAAAGCTGTATATTATCTTTTGGGTGGATGTAGGAACTATGCGGACCACCCGCTTCTTCCAAACAAGAACCAATTGCGGCAATTAACGGTACGCCCGAGTGCAGCGCTTCAATAATCGGAATACCGAATCCCTCGAACTCTGAAGGATAAATGAAAATCTGTGCTTGCTGATAGATTGGCGGAAGATCTTCTAAAGGGACATCTTTTAAAAAAAATACCCTCCGATCAAGTTTATGCTGTGCGATGTATCCTTTTACCTCTTTTAAATAAGCAGTTTCTTTCCCTATAACTACCAGTTTTACGGTACGGGGAATATTCCTTAGTGCTTTAATCGTTAATAAGAGGTTTTTCCGCCTTTCAATGGTGCCAACCTGAAGTAAATATTGTTTGGGGAGTTTGTATTTCCTGCTGATCTTACGTTTAAGTTCATCGGAAGATGGTTCCTGAAAAATCTTGTTACATCCCTGGTATACCACGTCAATTTTATCTTCGCTTATACCAAAGTAGCTTATAATATCTTCTTTGGTTTGTTCGCTTACCGCGATTATTCGTGACGCATTCTCACAGGCATATTTAAATTTGTATTTATAAATAACTCTGTCGATGAAGGGATAAAATTCAGGGAAGCGCAGAAAGATCAAATCATGAATGGTAACTACCGATGGTATTTTCGCAGCGGTTATCCCGAAAGGAAGCTCATTACTCAATCCGTGGAATAACGAAATCTTGTCCCTTTGAAGGTCTTTTATAATGCCATAACTACGCCATAAGGCATTGAATTTTTTCGGTGGAGGTTGGCGTAACTCAATTTTATTAAGCTGTGCTAAACTTGAAGGGAGTGATTTCTGTGCATAAACAAAGTATTCGTTTTCCGGATAGTGCTGTGCAAGCAATTCTAATACAAACCGGCTATAGTTGCCTAAGCCGGTAAAATTTTGAACTGCTCGTTTTCCGTCGAAAGCTATGCGCATTTAAATAATATGTGAAGGCTTAACCTAAATAGGGCAGCCTGATTTTCCAGCCTGAGTACCTTAACCAATACCAGAAGGTATACGTAAAGAGAGCTTGAAATGTGAAAAAAAACTGCTCTTATTTCAGAAAATTATACAGCTACATTATGTTCGCGTAGGGCATCATTAAGCGACGTTTTTTTGTCGGTTGAAGCTTTACGTTTTCCAATTATTAATGCGCATGGTACCTGAAAATCTCCTGCCGGGAACTTTTTAGTATAAGAGCCGGGTATCACTACCGATCGTGCAGGTACTACTCCTTTGTATTCAATAGGAGTTTCGCCGGTAACGTCAATAATTTTAGTTGACGCGGTTAAACAAACATTAGCACCAAGAACCGCTTCCGTTTCTACTCTAACACCCTCTACAACTATAGCTCTCGAACCAATAAAACAATTGTCTTCTATAATTACAGGCGCTGCCTGTACCGGTTCTAAAACGCCACCAATACCAACACCACCACTTAGGT
>JANMZB010000019.1:0-13810 GCA_031382725.1 Sphingobacteriaceae bacterium
GCCAGACCGATACAAAGCTCAGCAGTTTCTTTATCTCGTGCTACGAAGTATGTTCGAAACTCTTTGTCGACTAAGTGCATCTCCGGAGCCCAATAATCGCTCACGCCAAATCCATCTGCTGCCCATTTAGGTTTTGATCCTTCCGGGAAAACAAAACTGACCAGCTCCCAATTAATAAGATCTTTTGAATGAAGAATAGGGAAGGAGTTTGGTGCGTCATTTGAAGTTGCAACCAGGTAATAGGAGGGAACTGTCCCACTTTCGACCCTGATTACAGCCGGATCACCATAGCCATACAAAATATCGGGGTGGATATTGGTGCTAAGTACATCGCGGTAGCCAATATTGCATACAGGTTTTTTTAAACTCTCGCGACGATTTTGTGGTAGTCTCAATCCAAATTTTTCAGACAACTTCTCAAAAAAATCCAGATAAGTATGGTGTTCACGATCCTCAATAAAATATGAAAAAGAGTTATTTATTCCCCGAGTTTCTAGTTTACTTATTTCAAACCAGCAACTTGGGTATGCTTCTTTGATAGTAACCTTAAAGCCCGACGATAGATTGGAGTTTGAGTTTAAAGTAATTGAATCGGATAAAGTATCGCGGGCATTGTTTTCCATTATCTCACATATAACAAGAAACTTTGCACCTTGTTATTGTATCCGGAAACTTTTACAGCGTATAAGCACCATCATCACATAAATACTTAACCTTCCTGCCCACAAAGATGTAACCATTGCGCTTGAGAATTTCGTATTGCGTTTCTTTCTGTACTTGGCTGCCCAATATGGTTACCTCTGCGTTGTTTACAAAAGCAATGATATAATTGGGGTTTTGAGAGTACAAATCGTATGCTTCTTGTTGGTGTTGAACTTCAATTGACCTTAGCGTAACTGGATTTAAGTTTGTAAGTGCGACAACTATCATGTTCTTTCTTGATGTGGTTTATTGAGGCGTCAAATAACACGTTTGTTTACGCAGAGGACTAATTTTTAGATACACTCATTTCAGTTTTCGAGCGATTAGTTTTCAACACGATGGGTTTTATCAACATAAGCACCTTTAAAAGTATAAAAAGAAAATTCTAAAATTTCATGTTGTCTTCATGTAAGCCACCTAAACTTGTATTGATAAGCAAGGTCTACCTAGAAAAATGACTATGCTGGTTTTTACTTTATTAACGTATGCTTATGGGAGTGTTCAATAGTTTTTTAAGTAACCCGTCTGAAGTTTCTTTGAAACAGATTTCAATGGAATACGGTATTATTCTCGTCGACGGAGAGTTTGTTGAAAAAGCCTATAAAGTGGGGAAGGACAAATTTATATTAACCAATAAGCGGCTGATGCTTATTATTCAGGCTCGCAGTAATAAGTTAGAGTACCTCACTATACCTTATTGCAGTATTCAGAAGTTTTCAAAGGAAAGTAAAGGGATGCTCGATGCTGATGCAGAATTGAAAATTTGGCTTAAAGGCGAATCTGTTCCTATAAAAAAGGAATTTAAAAGCTCTGAAGGTGTGAATGAGATTTACCAGATTTTGAGCAAATATATTTGCCTGTAGCTTAGCTGGGGAATATCAATTTCTTCAATTCTTCTGACAAATCTTGCGACAGATTTATCATGTCGTGGGTTACCTGAGTGTTATTTACAAATACCTTATCTGCCGAATCTTTATAAGGCAGTAAAAAATTTGTATACGCAGGAAGCACATGATTTTTCCATTGATATAAAATCATTTCATGAGAATATCCGCGTTCTGCCATATCTCTTTTGAGTCGCCTGTTAAGTGCTATTTCTTCTTCTGCATCGATAAATACTTTCAGATCAAAAAGCCTTGAAATTTCTTTAAAATGAAAAATAAAGATTCCTTCTACAAGAATAATGGGAGCAGACTTTATAACTAAATTACGAGCCTCGTTTTCAGCAACGTTAAAAGTGTATTCTTTTTTTACGACTTCCCGACCGGCTATTAGTGCATTGAGGTCAAACAAAAGATGTTTTTCATCGATACACTGCGGCAGATCGAAATTTATTTGCCCATTTTCATCAATAGGTTGAAATTCTTTCGGCTTGTAATAATTATCCTGAGATAAAAGACAAATCTGATCGGTAGTAAAATGATTAAGAAAGCAATTTAAAAATAAGGTTTTGCCAGATCCGCTGCTGCCGGCAATACCAACTATAAAAGGTTTATTCGCTGTGAGGGACACCATAGTCGATAGTCGACTGAAATCTTTTATCTAAAACACCTAGTAAGTCTGCGGAAGCTTTTGTAATCACAATTATTACATCTTTTGTTGATTCATTTTCAGTAAACTTTCCTACAACTTTCACAAAGGTGCTGCGCTCAGTCATCGGATTAGTTATTTTAATCACCGTTCCAACAGGTGCTGTACGATGTAGCGCAAGCATTTTGGTTCCATCAAGGTTTTCATCGGCTATCCAAACCGCAACACCCCGTTCAGTACGTTCAGATAAACCCAGGCGACTGGTTGGAATTTTTACTTTTTCCGGCTCAGCTTGAGGCAATGCTGTTTCGGTTGTAGTGGCAGCTATCACCGCCGGAACAGTTTGAGTTTGCCCTTGAGGGACTTTAATAATCTGGCCAATACTTAAGTTATCGCTTCGCAAATTATTCAGTTTCCTGATTTCGTTAACACTAGTATTAAAGCGCCTTGCTATTGAATATAAATATTCCTTGGGCCCAACTTTATATTGAATTACCCCCACATTTTGAGCAGGCGTATTAATGTTTCTTGTAGAATTTGTAGCCTGCGAATAAGATCTTAGGGTAGGCACTTTTATGATAAGACCAATTTGCAAGGAAACTTTATTGTTTATGCTGATGATGCTTTTCGGAGGAACATTATACAAGCGTGCTATTGAATAATAGGTTTCTTTACGTTCTACTTTGTGAAGTATAATTTGATTGCCGTTTTGGTTTTCAACGCCAACTGAATCTATTGATGTAGAAGCGATAGCTCCAAATGATAGTAGAAGACAAAAAAATGAAAGGAGAAAGCGCATTAAATCTTTAATTAATAGCAGGCAATTATACTAAATACGAAACTAATTCCTGCTTCATATTCCGTATACAGAACAATTGTCCGCCTTCTATAAAGAACGCTTCGGGATTAAGCTTTTGTATACCCGAGGCTAAATTAACTTCTAAAAGCAAAGTATCGTCTTTGAAAATACGCAGGGTTTGATCGAACAAAGTGCCGTTTTTAGTATGATAAGCAATGATTTCCTGATTGTTGAATGAACAATGCAAAATCGGTCCCTGCGTGTTTGGTGGAATTAAATGTTTTATTAATGAATCATCATCCACAAATGTTGGAGCTATAATGTTTCTGATTACAGGATTAAAAATTTCAACTTTAGCAGAGATGACGCTTCCGTCTATCGCATTAAGAAGCTCAAAAGTTTTAGGTTGTATGTTTGGATTGTAGACTACAATTCCATCAGCAGTTACTTCGTGCAAAGCTATATTAAATTGTTGCCAGGCTGTTTCTCCGGAAGGCTCAATGGCAATTATTCCTTTGTGTTGGGGATTGCTTTCGTGGACATAACTATGTAAAAAAAACATCCCATTCGAAATACGGTCCAGGCTCCAGAACCAACTGTCTTCAACTGTTATTTCTTTGAAAAGGCATTCACCACTTTGATAATTGTATGCCGAAAAAGCTGTTGTCCGATTGCTTATATCTCTTGTTTCAATAGCTATATAAGGTTCCTTATGGTCTGTTTCTATTTTCCAGATAATGCCCCGAAATTTTTCAGAGAGGATTGGTTGCAAACTGGCCCTAAGTGATTCCGTCATCAATCAAAATTAATTTAAATAATGTGAGTTTTGTCTCTTATCTGCCTTATTCAATGTTGAATCATCCTAGAACATTCAAAAAGGCCTAAACTCATAATGAGCTGGAAAGAAGCTATCCAGAGAAGCGTAGTAGGTTAAAACAACATGGAGAAATATAGTTGCGCAATATCCACTCAAGGAAAAGAAAGAAGCCTGCTCGGCCAGGGAATAACAGAAATAAGAAAGTACTTTAATTAAAAACTAAAACTCACACTAAATAAATTTTAGCATGGGATATGAGTGAATTACCCACCCCATGCTTAAATTTTAAACGTTCAAATCGCTCATGATAGCGTTCACCTTCTCGTCAAGTTCTTTCTCTACCGCAGGGTAATCTGATTTATTTCCAAGCGGGGCATTAACGCTGCAATAGAATTTTATTTTGGGCTCAGTGCCTGATGGGCGGGCTGATATGATGCTTCCATCTTCGGTAATAAATTGTAAAACATCAGATTTAGGAAATTCCAATTCTTTAGTTGATCCTGAACTAAGATCTGTTTCTTTTCTTAACTCATAATCTTTAAGATATGCCACTTTAGAACCGCCTAGACTTGCTGGTGGATTATTTCTAAAGCGCTCCATCATCGATTTTATTTCTTCGGCACCGCTTTTTCCGGTTTTGGTTACCGATACCAATTTCTCTTTATAAAAACCATATTGCTCATACATCGCCAGCATCGCTTCGAAAAGGCTGCTTCCTTTGTCTTTGTAATAGGCAGTCATTTCGGCTATAAATGCAGCAGATATTACTGCATCTTTATCGCGCACCAGTTCGCCAATTAAATAGCCATAGCTTTCTTCTCCGCCACCGATAAAGGTTTTCTGACCGGAAAGTTTCGTCATCAGTTCGCCGATGTATTTAAATCCCGTTAGGGTATTATAACACTCTACGTTTTTGGCTTTCGCGATAGCATCAATTATGTAAGACGTTACGATGGTTTTAACGATGTATTCGTTACCAACCAGCTTGCCACTTTCTTCCCAGGCGGTTAGTAAATAGTTAATTAATAAACTTCCGGTCTGATTTCCGTTTAAAAGAATAAACTCACCTTTATCATTTTTAACAGCAATTCCTACGCGGTCGGCGTCTGGATCTGTAGCCAAAATCAAATCAGCATCTGTTTCTTTTCCTTTGGCCAGGGCTAGCGTCAACGCTTCTTTTTCTTCCGGATTTGGGTAAACTACCGTTGGGAAGTTTCCATCAGGTTTAATTTGCTCTTCTACCAAAATCACATTACTGAAACCAAATTGTTCCAATGCTTTTGGAACCAGGGTTATGCCAGTACCATGGATAGGTGAAAAAACTATTTTTAGATTTGTCTGACGCTTGATAGCATCCGGTGAAACCGAAAGTTTTGCGATTTGATCTAAATAAAGCGTATCTATTTCTTCTCCTAAAAGCTCTATATTTTCTTCAACACGGTTAAATTTAACTTCGTCTATGCTTTTGATTGCCGCAACTTCATCCATCACCATCTTATCGTCGGGCGATACAAATTGGCCGCCATCTGCACCATAAGCTTTATAACCGTTGTATTCTTTAGGATTGTGTGAGGCGGTTAACATCACACCGCTGCGGCAGCCAAGTTCTCTTATGGCAAACGAAAGGAGTGGAGTGGGCCTTAATTCTTTGAAGAAATAAACATGTATACCGTTTGCTGAGAATACTTCCGATGTGATTCTTGCAAAAAGGTCTGAATTATTTCGGCTATCGTGTGCAATAGCAACTTTAATTTTTTCGCCCGGGTATTTTTTTAACAGGTAATTGCTCAATCCTTGCGTTGCAGTACCAATAGTGTATTTATTGATCCGGTTAGAACCATTTCCCATTAGCCCCCTAAGGCCGCCGGTTCCAAATTCAAGGTCTCTGTAAAATGAATCAGTTAGTTCTGTGTACGATTGTTGGTCCAGTAATTTCTGAACACTGCTTTTGGTTTCAGAATCATAGCTTCCCTGAAGCCAGGTGTTGATTTTTTCTAATACAGAGGACTCTAATTCGTTCATATTTTACGTTTGATGTTTAAGGAATGTAAGCGCTTGCAAGTATACGAAGATTATAAAATAGCTAAATGCTGAAATGGGATTTTTGTTTGTGTGTTTATTCTATAGTTGTGGATAATTTGCTATCCGATATTTCCGCCAATTCTATTGTACATATTGGCTGGTTGCCACTCTCGTTCTATCCCAAGCCTCATTCTTTTCGCCTTTTTAAACGGACTGTAGCCATGCTTTAGCAAGAACGCAGCGGCGTCAAAATTATTAACAGGGAAAGCGGCATTAATGCTTTTACTAAGTCGCATTTTCATTAGTTCAATGCCAGCTTGATGATTTGTTGCAATGATCAATCCTTCGCCCAAATTGGGCAGGTAATATCCCTGTAGTATATCGTTTGTCACATAAACCCATGCATCAGCTAGATGTTGTTCCACTTGTTGCATTCGGTCTTCGCCTGAAACCGTACTATCAATGTGGGTTAATTGTTCTTTATAGATATTGTTGAATTTGATGATGTTAGGGGAAGAGTTAACGTTGGGCTGAAATTTCAAGTCCTTGAAAAATATGTATTCCGTTTCGGTGATAAATCCAACCTTTTCGTAAACAGAAGCCCCTAGATCAGTTGCTACAAGATAAATGGTTTTGCAGTTATTTGTTCGAGCCATCTCTATAAGCTGCTCTGTAACTATTCTTCCGATTCCCTGATTCCTAAATTCTTTATGAACGATTATGTGCGCCAGCCAGGCAACATCATGGTGGATGATCGTTGTACCGACCCCGACAATTTTATTATCTCTAATTACTTTTATCGGGAAGCAATGCAGTGCGTTTAAATAAAAGTTGAAATGGGGAAGAATATCTGGCCAACCTTCTGGCTGAAGGTTAGGCAGTAGTTTTAGATCATCGTTTTCTAAAAGTTGAATGTGCAATTGCTATATCAAGTTTTTTAAAATTCGTTTTTAATCTTCTCGCCTTTAATTGGAGAATAGTCTGTTTTTAATTTTCCGTTTACCATCAAACGATCAAAATAACATTTTATACCTATAGCGATATTCATATCCTCCACATTCTGAATGTGGAAATGCAAATGCGGCTCAGAAGAGTTACCGGAATTGCCACAAAGACCCAGAAGTTGCCCTTGCGTTACCTTTTGACCTTGTTTTACTTTGATGGAATTTTGTTTAAAATGCGCAAAGAGTAAGTATTCATTGTTTGCAGTTTTGATAATTACACTATTGCCTAAAAGGTATATTGGATTCAATATTCCGGGCTTATTATCCTTTACTCCATCCACTGCGGATACTATCTCGCCGTTGCAGGGTGCAACAAGTTCTTTTCCGAAAGCGTAATAATCTTCGTTGGTTTTGCCATCAGTTTTATAGGTTTTGCCTTTTTCGTCTTTAATGAGTATATCAAAAGCATTTTTTTGGGCTGGACTTTCAACATGATAATTTAACTCTTTTGTATCTCCTCCCCATAAAACATTCCATTCATTTTTGAAGGGTAGTATAAGTTTGGTGGTATTACGTTCTATTTTAAGCTGAGTATCTTCAGTGAAAGGTTTTATAAAAAAACTATTAATTTTCGAGTTGCCGTCAATTGAAATATTAAGGGTAAATATTCCACGTTCAAAAGTGGTTTTATAAGAAGCATAACTTTGCTCGTATTTTTTGAATACAAGTCCTTTGATATTTCCAGCTTGTGATTTCAGTCCTGTCAAAAACCCCTTTGTTTTGTCTAGCGGTAAATGACCTTGCATTTCGCCAGAAAAGGAAGAAAATATCGCGTCATAATTGCCATTGTTATAATTCTTTTCAAAATTTTCCGCAGCGGTTTTAGAGTTTGGATTTTCTGTCTGGCTAAAACCTAAATTGATTAATAATGTAAAAAATAATAGGGTTAGTAAATGTTTCATATTAAGATTTAGTAGATTATGTATGATAAGATTGTAAGTATAAGAATAAGCACTCAAATCATCAAACCGGGTAAATGAATAGCATCCAACGTTGAATTTGACTTTCTTCCAGCAATTTTGTGTAAGGGTATTGCGGCATTAACGTGAAGGATAGAAAGGATTTCTCTTAAAATAAGACGTTCTGTTTCAGTGAATATTTGCAATGGGAGTTTTGTGTTTAGAGCTTATAGTGATCTCACTCGTTTCCTTTTTTGAGTGGATACGCTCCTGGAGTTTTTCGTACGTTTGGTTATAGTCTGTAAATTCAGTTTTAAAAAATTTATCCCACCAGGTAAAGTACAAGCCATAATTTCCGTTAAACTTTGCGTGGTGCATATTGTGGTGTGTCGACGGTGTTTTCCACCGAAAGAGCCAGTGTGTATTGAAACCTCTGGGGTAAATTTCGTATCCCAAATGTCCGATTACGTTTAAGACCATTTGCAGGAACTGCCAGCCTAATAAAGCCATTAAATGCACCGGAAAAAGAAAGGCAAAAACCACATACACACTTCCTTCGATTAGTGCCTCGAGCGGGTGAAACGAAAATGCCGCAAACGGACTCGGATCAATGCTTTGATGGTGAACACTATGAATGTGTTTGTAGAGTTTTGGGAGGTGCATTAACCGATGCGTAAAGAAAAACCACGCATCCTGTAATAACATCATCAGCAAAATGCTAAATACAAAATAAGCCCATCCGAATTTGTTTACATCATCGTATAATTGAGTGTAATCGTAGCGCTGGGCAACATACAAACCTATATCAATTAGAGTAAAAACCAAAATACTCACCGCAGAGTTTCTGAGTTCGTAGTTTCTGATTTGAGGGGTGCTGCGCTCTTTTTCCTGAATCCGGTTATTTTGAAATTTAGGTTTTAAATAAATCCAAAAGATGAAGTAAAAAGGAAAAACTACCAAAGAATAGATTAGAAGGTTAGCAAAAAAATCCCAAAAACCGTAGGTTAAAATTTCTTTAAGATGTTCTAACATTGCGCTCTACATGTAGATTATCAAAAGTGTATAAATATACTTCAAATGTTGATTTTGAAATATTATTTGATCTAATTCAGGGTGATACCACATTTGGTGGAAAAGGTTACAATATACATTTAGTATGGTGATAGTGGTTATCAGAATCCTCCTTTCATTTTTCTACCTTTGGTAACCTTATCAAATTCAAATAATATGAACCATTTCCTCGTCAAATCAGAACCCGAAAAATATAGTTGGGAAAAATTTAATAAAGAAGGTCGCACCTTTTGGGATGGCGTTCGCAATTTTCAGGCACGTAATAATCTTAAATTAATGCAAGAAGGTGATCTGGTACTTTTTTATCACAGCAACGATGGCAAAGAAGTGGTTGGTGTTGCAAGGGTTGCAAAGGCGGCTTATCAAGATCCGACTACAGCAGATCCGAATTGGGTGGTGGTAGACCTAGAGCCGGTAGAAACCTTACAGAAGCCTGTAACCCTCGAAGCTATTAAGAAAGATGAGCGTTTAAAAGATATTGGATTGGTACGCCAGGGCCGCTTATCGGTTATGGGACTAAAATCTGAAGAATTCGACAGAATTTTGGAACTTGCAAACCAGTAATCCGTATGAAACGGCTAATTAGGTAAATGCTATTTTGGCATCACCTTAAAAGAAACATTTTAAATGAAAACCAATCTGCTCTCTTTACTTGCTTTAACCATTGCACTTACTTTTATTTGTAGCAGCAGTTTAAAGGCGCAAACAGGAAAGAAGTCATATACGGCAAAGGTATATACGCTTGATAATAAAAAGGTTAAAGGGATTTTACTGGCCGCAGATGATAAAGGAATTTACCTGTCGGGTAGATCGAGTAAAGCTGAATCAAAACAAATATTTATAACAGCTTTACAGATCAGGGAAATAAAATTACGCCGCAAAAATAAAGTAGGAACCGGAAGCACAATCGGTCTTTTAGCTGGTTTAGCCATTGGTGGGGGAGCGTACGCTGCCTTGCACAGCGATGATAAACTCGAAAATACCCTTCACGCTGTTGGAGCGGTATTAGTTACATTTACAACCTCTGCTATTGGGGGCGCTGTTTCTAGCGGTTATAGTGAAGCGATTCAGATTAATGGCAGAAATGAAGATTACCTCCAGGTATTAAACCGCATTCAGTCGTTTATCCCAAAGCCAAAACAGTAATTCTATTAGGCTTCAGAAAATAAAGCTTTTAATTCAGTAGCATCATTCGCCTTCATTTTTCCGGCAAGCACTAAGCGCAATTGCCTTCTTCTTAAGGCTCCTTCAAATAGGTTTTGCTCTTCATCAGTTTCAGGTTTCAACTCAGGCACTTTCGTCACCTTTCCTTCACTGTCGAGTGCGATAAAAGTATAATACGCCTCATTGCTTTTTGCTTTCACGCCTGAGGGAATATTTTCCGCCCACACTTCCAACCGCACCTCCATTGAAGTAGTAAACGCCCTGCTTACCTTTGCTGTGATCGTAATTACATCGCCAAGTTTGATTGGTTTTTTGAAAGAAACGTTATCTACCGAAGCCGTAACCACAATCTTGTTGCTGTGTTTCTGCGCCGAAATAGCTGCCGCAATATCCATCCAATGAAGCAAACGGCCACCCATTAAATTATTCAGTGTATTGGTATCGTTGGGTAATACCAGTTCGTTCATAATGGTGAACGATTCGCTGGCTTTTTTTGGCTCAAAGCTCATTGAATAAATATATCAATAAATTAATTTCTTACTTCGGTATATCCGATCAATTCATCCCACCTGCCGCCTGGCCTGCGGAAGTAGAAAAAGATCTGGTAAGTATTTTTGGTTTGAAAAAAAGACCCTTCGAAAGGAACCGGATTTGAAACATTATTTTCCACCCAGACATACTGATAATCGTAAACGCCCTGCTTTACAAACATGCTTCCGTAAAACCTTCGCCTTGCGGGATTATAAGTGAGCCTGTTTTCTTCTTTTAACTGATAATCGTTGAATTTTCCCACAACGTAAGCCTGGCCGGTGCCAGAAGGGGTTTCGGATGCAAGCTCAAGCTTTATAGTAGCATAATCCGCGTCTGTACGATTGTCGCGACCGTCTTGATTTCTGATAAAGAACGCACCATTTTCATCATAATTAAACGTGTACGTAGGTGTGTTTTGATTAGGGTCGGGCAGGAGTTGCACAATATTTACAGAATCCCTTACAATGCGGGCTACTTGTTCGGTTTGAAATCGTAAGCTCCTGAAATCAAAACGCCTGAACTCATTTCCTCCGGCAAAATCGAACGAACGGATGTCGTTATAAACCAGCTGACTTTGGCGAACAAACGTTGCCCGATCTGCCCAAATTGCATTATCGAAACGGCCGTTCTGCATCACAAACGCTTTCACATCTACGTAGGGGTTTTGTATAGTTACCTGCGGATGATTTACCGTGAAATTGATTTTTTGATTACTCTCCCGCTTAGATACCTGGGTACTTGCGGCTATCTCGGCTTTGATAGCAACCATTGGTTTTACTACAAATAACCGGCGTGTCAGCACAAGCTTTCGCTGATCGTTATCTTCATAAACCTTTAACAAGTAATTCCCTGAAATTTTTGGTTGAATACTGAAATTCGGCAAAATCACCTCATAGTGAGTGTATTTCTGGAAAGTGTTAAATGAAAAACGGTAGTCGTTTATACGATCTTCCGAAAAGTTTAGCATGTAATCGATAGGAGAGAGGCGACTGCTGCGCCAGTTAGCATCGCAGTGCTCAATGGTATAGTAAAAGTTCCTGCTGGTTGGTCTCAGGTCGTCGAACGCTAATAAAAGCTCATCTTCTGAACCTAATGTGATAACCGGTAAAGATTGTTCTCTGGAACGATTGTAAAACTCAACGCTTTTAATGCCGGGCAGGTAAGTATGATCCTGGTAGATCAAGGCCTGGCTTGTAACATCAGAGCCCGATCCGCCCGAAGTTGTGCCTTGCTGAACCGAGCACGATCCGAGCATCAGCGCAAGCAAAAAAAACGGAGTGTAAGCTTTCATACTCCTTGTTAACACAAATTAAACCGAGGCGTTTTCAAGTTCTAATATTTGTTCGGCTAAGGTTTCCCATTCGGCTTGCGCCTGATGAAGAGTCTCTTTGGCCGTTTTGTATCGCTTATTTACGGCATCCAGCTTTGCAGCTTCCTGATAAAGATTATCGTCGCCTAACTCGGCCTCAATATCCCGGATATCACTTTCAAGGTCGGCTATTTTTTCTTCCAATTTCTGCAAGTCGGAATTTAACTTTTTAAGATTTTTAATCTTTTCGTCGTTTACCGGATTTTTATCCGCAGGCTTTTCTTCCTTTTTAACCGGAGTTGCAGGTTTTTCAATCACCACGGGGCGTTTCGATTGCCATTCTTCATATTCGGCGTACGTACCCGGATAAGCTTTTATTTGCTGATTCTCGATATACCAGATCTTATTGGCAACATTATCAAGGAAATACCTGTCGTGAGAAACAGCTATTAAAGTGCCTTCATATTGCTGTAATGCCTGGATTAAAATATTAACCGATTGTATGTCGAGGTGATTTGTTGGCTCATCCAGAATCAGGAAGTTTGCATCCGCAGTAAGCGCTTTTGCAAGAGCAACTCGCGATTTCTCACCTCCCGAAAGGACTTTAATTTTCTTAAACGCATCATCTCCGGTAAAAAGGAAACAACCTAAAATAGATCGCAATTCAGTTTCGGTATGTTTCGGAGCAAAGGCCTGTAACTCTCTTAAAATTTCATTTTCGAGATGTAACGACTCAAGCTGATGCTGTGCGAAAAAAGTCGTGGTAACGTTATGCCCGGTCTCGCTCATCCCTGTAAAGGCTTTATCAGCGTTAGCGATAATCCTTAAAAGCGTCGATTTACCTTTACCATTCGCTCCGATTAGGGCAATTTTATCACCTTTTTCGATAACGGCATGGGCATCACTCAAAATTTGTAAATCAGGATACGATTTACTTACATGCTCCATGCGAATAACGTGCCTGCCGCTTTGCTTGCTGAATTTGAAACTGAAGTTAACCGACGGGTTATCATCATCCACATCATCCACACGCTCCATTTTTTCAAGGGCCTTGATGCGCGATTGCGCCATTTTAGCTTTACTTGCCTTCGCGCGGAAGCGCTCAATAAGCCGCTCTTCCTGCTTTATTTTAGCCTGTTGATTTTTATACTGTCCGCTTTGTATCTCTTCTCGTAAGGACTTTTCTTCCAGGTAAAAGCTGTAATTTCCTGAGTAGGGTATAAGCTTTCCTTTGCGGGATTCTACGATCTTTTTAACAACTCTGTCGAGGAAATATCTATCGTGAGAAACGATTACAATAGCACCTTCAAATGCCTGAAGATACGTTTCCAGCCATTTAATGGAGGGTAAATCGAGGTGATTGGTAGGCTCATCGAGTAATAAAATATCCGGTGTTTGAAGCAGGATCTTTGCAAGCATTACCCGCATACGCCATCCTCCCGAAAACTCCATCAAATTTCGCTTTTGATCCAGTTCGCTAAAACCTAAACCGGCTAAAATTTCGTGTGCCTTAAACTCAATGTTATATCCGTCAAGTGCTTCAAATTCGTGCTGTTTATCGCTTAGTTTGTGAAGCACGTCTTCAGAGTAATCTGTTTCCAGTTTGTTAAGAAGAATCTCAATTTCGGTGTGTAGCTGGTTTTGGCGCTCAAACGCTTCCATGGCCACATGTAAAATGCTTTTATCGGTTTGATAGGAAAGTAGGTCCTGGTTGAGATAGCCTATTTTCAAGTCTTTTGCCATGGAAATACTTCCGCTGGTTGGACTGTATGTACCGACAATAATTTTTAGTAAAGTAGTTTTTCCGGTACCATTGGCTCCAATTAAGCCAATTTTTTCTCCTGGTTTAATGTGCCAGTTTGCTTCGTCGTACAATGCTCTTGCACCAATCTCGAAAGTAAGGTTGTTGATCGCTATCACGGCGCGAATTTACGATTTCGTTGGGGCAATTCATGAATTGCC
>JANMZB010000020.1:0-6032 GCA_031382725.1 Sphingobacteriaceae bacterium
TCGCTATCACGGCGCGAATTTACGATTTCGTTGGGGCAATTCATGAATTGCCCTTACTTTTTTGGGTGCGTTGGGGCAATTCATGAATTACCCTTACTTTTTTGGGTGCGTTGGGGCAATTCATGAATTACCCTTACATGAATTGCCCCAACTGCCCCTACTTATTAAACCACTTTACAATCCGGTCTACGTAGAGAACCTTGAAAAGTAGATCGGCGGTTTTGATACTGAAGAGCGTTTTCATTATTAAGCGATATAGGTAAATAACTGATCGCGGCCTCAATTATTGTCAGGCAATTCATGAATTGCCCTTACTTTAAAACTAAAAACTTATTTTTGCCATCCCATTGCACAAAGCAACCTTATGAGTATCTCAACAAAATATAATCCTAAAGAAACGGAAGATAAGTGGTATAAATACTGGCTCGAAAAGAGGTTTTTCAGGTCGGTGCCTGATGAACGTGAACCTTACACGATCGTAATTCCGCCTCCAAATGTTACCGGTGTGTTGCACATGGGCCATATGTTGAACAATACCATACAGGATGTTTTGATTCGCCGTGCCCGGATGATGGGGAAGAACGCCTGCTGGGTGGCGGGAACAGACCATGCTTCCATCGCAACCGAAGCAAAAGTTGTGGCATTATTGAAAGAAAGAGGAATTGAGAAGAAGGATCTTAGCCGCGAAGAGTTTTTAAAATATGCCTGGGAATGGAAGGATAAATACGGTGGCATTATTCTGAAGCAGCTTGAAAAACTTGGTGCCTCCTGCGATTGGGACCGGACAAAGTTTACCATGGATAAACCCTTATCTGAAGCTGTGCTCGATACTTTTATTCATCTCCATAAAAAGGGACTGATTTATCGCGGTATTCGCATGGTGAATTGGGATCCGAAAGGAAAAACGGCCGTTTCCGATGAGGAGGTTATCCGTAAGGAAGTTAATCAGAAGCTGTATTATATTAAGTATTTTGTTTGTTTGGAAGACGGAAAGTCGGGAAGACGGGAAGATGGGAAGTCTGAAAGTCAGGAAGATGGGAAGTCGGGAAGTTGGGAAGTCGGGAAGACCGAAAGTGGGGAAGGCGGGACTATCGCCAGTCAACTTCCGGACTTTCCGACTTCCGACTTTATAGTCATCGCCACCACCCGCCCCGAAACCATTATGGCTGATGCGGCAATCTGTGTCAATCCTAATGACGAACGCTATCAGCTTTTAAAAGGAAAGCAAGTATATATCCCGCTTATTAATCGTGTTATTCCAATTATTGAGGATGATTATGTTGAAATGGAGTTCGGTACCGGATGTTTAAAGGTTACTCCAGCTCACGATTTAAATGATTATGAACTGGGTTTAAGGCATTACCTTCCGGTGATTGATATCTTGAATGATGATGGAACGCTGAACGAAAAGGCTGAAATCTTAATAGGTGAGGATCGTTTTATCGCCAGAAAAAAAATAGCGAAACTTTTAGAGGAAGCGGGACAATTAGAAAAAGTTGAAGATTATAAATCACAAGTTGGATTCTCTGAACGAACCGACGCCGCAATCGAACCAAAGCTTTCGATGCAATGGTTTTGCAAAATGGAGGAAATGGCGAAGCCGGCTTTGGATTATGTGTTGAATGGTGAGGTAAAACTGATACCAGATAAGTTTATCAATACCTATCGCCATTGGATGGAGAATGTGAAGGATTGGTGTATTAGTCGCCAGTTATGGTGGGGACAGCAAATTCCGGCATGGTATCTTCCAAACGGTCAATATGTAGTTTCAAAAACCCGCGAAGAGGCCTTCGAACTTGCTAAGGGTTTGACACCTGATACCTCAAACCTCAAACCTTCCGACCTAAAACAAGACGAAGACGTTGTAGATACCTGGTTTTCTTCCTGGCTGTGGCCGATATCAGTTTTCGATCCAAGCGTTTGCGGAAACCCCGATGCTAAAGGGAACGCCGATCTAAACTATTATTATCCTACAAATGATCTTGTTACCGCTCCTGAAATTTTATTCTTTTGGGTGGCACGAATGATTATGGCGGGCCATGAGTTTCGCGGACAACTTCCGTTCAGAAATGTTTACCTCACAGGAATTGTTCGGGATAAATTGGGAAGAAAAATGTCTAAATCTCTGGGCAACTCACCCGACCCGATTGAATTAATTGAAAATTATGGCGCAGATGGGGTTCGCGTAGGGATGTTGCTTTGTTCTCCGGCAGGGAACGATTTGATGTTTGACGAATCATATTGTGAACAGGGAAGAAACTTTGCCAATAAAATCTGGAATGCTTTTAGGCTTGTAAAAGGTTGGGAAATTGATGAGAAGCTCGAGTATACAAATAGCATCGCGGTAGCATGGTATGAAAATCGTTTTAACGAGGCGTTAGTTGAAATTGAAAATCACTTTGCTCAATACCGGCTATCAGAAGCCTTAATGGCTACTTATAAACTGGTTTGGGATGATTTCTGCGCATGGTATCTGGAAGCCGTAAAACCTGCTTATCAGCAGCCAATCGACAGAAAAACATTAGAAGCTACGGTAAATTTCTTTGAGCGCATCCTGGCCTTACTGCATCCTTTTATGCCTTTCATTACCGAGGAATTATGGCATGATGAGTTGTTTGGTTCAAGAACTGATATGGATTGCTGTGTGGTTGCCACTTATCCATCTTCAGGAAATGTGAACGACCTTCTACTTAAAGATTTTGGAGCTATAAAGCAGATCATTTCAGAAATAAGAAACATCCGCAATAGCAAGCAAATTTCGCCTAAAGAAGCACTTAATTTATCTATCAAAGCGAATTCAGATACTCAATACAACAACTACTCAGGCATCATTACAAAGCTGGCTTTAATCAATGAGATTACTTTTGTAACTGAAAAATTGGACGGTGCAGCTGCATTTATTGTGGGCAGAGACGAGTTTTTTGTTCCTTTAAGCGGGAACATAGACGCCGATGCAGAACGAGAGAGGATAACAAAAGAAATGGATTACCTCGCAGGCTTTTTAAAGTCGGTTGATGCTAAACTTTCCAACGAACGTTTTGTGCAGAACGCCAAACCTGAAATAATTGCTAACGAGCGCAATAAAAAAGCTGATGCTGAAGCAAAAATTGCTATGCTTGAACAAAGTCTAAAACTTCTTTAATTACAAAATGATAAAGCTTTCTTTTCTGTCCTTCATTTGCCTGATTGTTTTCGGATGTACTCCTAAAACAGAGAAAAAGGCTCAGGTAAAACAACTTGATCCAAGGATTCTCATTACCTGTGAAGGTATTGGCGAAGTTAAACTAAGCTATTCGCACGCTGATCTTGAAAAGAAGTTTGGCGATGCAATTTCTGAACACGAAAATAATATCAGAGGGAAATACACAAGCCTGTGGGAACACGATCCAAAACACATAAATGTTTATTGGAAGGAAAGTTCGGCTCCTTTCAAAACCATTAAATACATAGAGGCAGTAGATCCAATGTCTCTTTATATGACGAAAGATAGCATAGGTATTGGAATGTCACTCCGTGAGCTGGTGGCTAAAAATGGTAATATGCCTATTACCTTTAAAAACTTTTATACTAATACCGAGCCTGGTTTAATTAAGGGTTTCAATAATGGTGAGATACCAAAAGCAAATCCCTGCTTTGAAGGAACGCTGGAAACTACCGATCAACGGCCGATAGACGTAGTTGAAATGCGAGCTTTTGAAAAAGTTGAAGAAGTAAAATCTTTTGATAGAATATTGCAACGGATGGATGTGGTAATAAACTCCATGAGGTTGACTGCAAAAATGTAAGAGTTATTAGAGACGAATACTTGCTGTAAGTCGTTTTACGTGCTCTTTAATTTCCCACCTGTTCTGCTCACTTCCGGTATTTAAAAGGTTGATGTGATGAATTACTTCATCTTTAGTATGAATTTTCAATTCACAAAACTTGTGATCAATAGCGGAAATTTCTTCTGAGTTTATCGTAACGAGTTGGTTGTTTTCCTCCGACAAGTAGATGATTTTTTTATCAGTAATCTCTAGTAGTAAAGGTTTTCTATTGGTTACAATTACCAGATGTCTCACAGTAGCGGCTATCAGAATGGATCCGGTAATCAAACTCCAGTTGCCGGGGATAAGTACCATAGCGGTCAAGGTTATTGCGATTACCGAAAAGGCAATTATAAAACTGGTTACAAACAGATTTCTTTTAGATGTTGAAATAGAATTCTGCTTTAATAGATGAACTTGCATAGCTCCTTATTTTTCAGGGTGTTACGACGGTTTTTTGGCAAGGTTACAATTATTTCAAAAAATGGGGTAAATTTTTTACAAAATAATAATTGCCCTCCTCAATATTAATCTGGCATGCATAATGCTCCAGTCCGTTACTTACAAATAACAGCGGAACCTGGTGAACAATATTATATCTGGCTATCTGATCAAATGCTTTTTGGGTTATTTTAACCGAGGGTGCCTTGCATTCTACCAGAAGAATTTTTTCACCAGCAGTGTTATACACCACAATATCAGTTCGCTTTTGAAGTGAGTGCAGCTTTAGTCCGCCTTCCAGTTTAATTAAAGATTTGGGATAGCCTTTTTCCTGAATAATATATTGCACCACGTGCTGCCTTACCCATTCTTCAGGCGTTAAAACAAGAAACTTTTTGCGTATCTCATCGAAGATATAAGCAGCGTCATCATCTTGTTTAATCTTGAAAGAATAGGAAGGGAAGTTTAAAGCTACGGGTTCAAACATTACACAACTAAGGTCGAAAAAATCCCGATAGGGAGAATGCTTATTTGAAATTGGCTGAAGCTTTTTTCTTAATTTGGCCTCCGGAATGACGGCTGCTGCATTACAAAACGACTTAAAGAACCGGAAGTTTAAACCGGTATATCTTTTCCACGGAGAAGAGTCTTATTACATCGATTATTTTAGCGATATTTTTGAGAAAAATCTGCTTACCGATGCCGAAAAAGGGTTTAATCAAACAGTTTTGTATGGCCGCGATACTGATGTAATGGGTTTGCTGAATGCTGCCAAGCGTTTCCCCATGATGAGCGAGTACCAGTTGGTACTAATTAAAGAAGCCCAGGAAATGAAATTGGGGAAGGAGGGCGACGATAAAAAAGCGGCAGATCCTTTATTGAATTACCTCGAAAATCCTGTTCCAAGCACTGTTTTAGTTTTTTGTTTTAAGTATGCCAAATTCGATAAGCGGAAGAAAACGTATAAAGCCATCGAAAAGAATGGTGTTGTATTTGAGTCGGCCACGATTTACGAAAATAAAGTTCCGGCCTGGGTAGAGGAATTTGTTAAGGAGAAATCTTATCGCATACATTCAAGGGCTTCAGCTATGATTGCCGAGTATCTCGGTAATGATTTATCGAAGATCTCTAATGAGCTCGAAAAACTGATGTTAAATGTCCCGAAAGGGAATGAAATAAGTGTTGATGACGTTCAAAATAACATCGGGATAAGTAAAGATTATAATGTATTTGAATTACAGGATGCTTTGGCCCGGCGCGACCCATTCAAGGCGAATCAAATCATCGATTATTTTGCAGCCAATCCGAAAGCAAATCCAATCCAATTAGTTTTTGGTGCTTTGAATACCTGGTTCACTAAGATCTTGAAGTATCATTATGTGGCAGATAAATCGCCTCAAAATCTGGCCAGGGAGTTAGGTGTAAATCCGTATTTTATAAAGGATTACGATCTTGCCGCGAAAAATTATAATGCCTTTATGGTGTTTAATATTTTCAGTTACCTGAGGGAATACGACTTAAAATCTAAAGGTGTTGATTCTACAGGCAATACCACCGATGGCGAGATTTTAAAGGAGCTGATTTTTAAGATTATTCATTCGTAACGTTTTACGTTGGGCAGTACGTTGGGGCAATTCATGAATTGCCCTTACTTAAGATTCCAATTCAACGGGTTGTTTATAATATACTCCACGACCTTAGTATATTCGTTTCTATACCGTATAGTACGCTCACAATAATTGGCTGCTAAAACGAAGCTTTCGTTGGGGCAATTCATGAATTGCC
>JANMZB010000022.1:0-1219 GCA_031382725.1 Sphingobacteriaceae bacterium
ATTCGTCAATAACATGCCCATCAAATGGTATTCCAAACGGCAAGCTACGGTCGAAACCTCCACCTATGGTTCCGAGTTAGTCGCTTCACGCATCGCCGTCGAACTCATATTAGAGCTGCGGTATAAACTCCGAATGCTCGGTGTCCCCATCGAAGGACCAACCTTACTCCTCGGTGATAACATGTCCGTAGTACTTAATACGACCATACCCTCCAGTCAACACAAGAAGAAACACAACGCCATCGCATACCATCGCGTTCGTGAAGCGATTGCAGGCGACATCGTTCGATACGTACACGTCCCCTCTATCGCCAATTCGGCAGATTGTCTCACCAAACCCTTACCCGCTGACCAATTCCATCGTCTCCTACGGCCCCTCCTGGCTCGCGACCAACCGTTCAATGTTCGTCCACCTGATACCACGAAAGCTCCTGGTACATCGGCTACGGATGAGCCCCCTACTGCTTCCGGCAGTAGTTAACCCTACCGACGCGTGACAACGGTAGGCGCCTACTCCAGGTCTTGCGTACACCGTATCCATCCCACGTACACCACACCATCCCATGTATACGGTTCGCTTCGGACCATTGTCGTCCTGTACATATTTACCGCCTTGTACCATTGTCGTCCTGCACATCCAACTCATCACCCTTATCACACTCCATCAACAATATCCCTTCATATTCACACATCGTTACCATTGTTACCTTCATCCTTCCCACAAGCCCATATCACCGACATACTTCTCGTCCCCACCATGTCCCTCCACAGCATGACCAACGTCCTCGCATTCCCTTCGGCCAGTCACGACACACCCCTTGACGACGAACAGCTCGCAACCCACAGGAGCTGGGCAGTCTGGGCGACCGGCCAAGGCCACCCCGATATCCCACTAACATATCGCCCGGTCAACCACCCCTTTGATCTCGATCATCTGCCTTTCGCTATTGGAGACCGCGTCTACCTAACGATCGATTCCTTTTTTTCCGATCGACATTCCACACGCGAAGGTCAAATCGGTACAGTAGAGGACATCCTCCCTAAACATTCCATCCTTAAGATTGTTTTCTGGTACCACACCATCGATCAATGGCGCCCAGAATACCGACTCGCATACATCGACGAGGTTTTGAACATCCAGCACATACCGACAGGTGAGATGCGGGATCTAATTAGCCAAATCAGTGATCTCCGCAACAATCTCCTCGACCACCACTCC
>JANMZB010000030.1:0-1182 GCA_031382725.1 Sphingobacteriaceae bacterium
CCTTGTTTGATGATGGCTCTTATCGACTGGATGTTATCAATGTTGATGATATCGTTGTTGTTATTGTTACAATTGTATTTTGAGAATGCGGAGCACAAAATCCTTGATTTTGTAGTTGTACCTCGACGGTACTGGATTTACATGTAATATACGTCTATTTGTACCGGTGGATTGTTGTACCAGTACACATGATGTGTTGTAGTAAAGTTATCTCAATTTTGTACCGGCTTTCGTGTGATGGTACTTGGGTATTTTATTATTGTACCCAGTCGCTACTTTGTATTAACTACTGAATTACGTTGAATTGTACATAGTTCTGTTATGAGTTGAATGTTTTATTTTAATTTGAGTTAAATTCATGTATCCTTTCTACCATGTTCTTACGTGATGGTATTCGGGTCGTGTAGATTGTTGTGTACGAAATATCTTTCGCGGAATTATGATACCTTCTGACACATGGAGCATAATACTTGTATTGTTATGTGCTGCCGGTAGTACGTGAACAAGTCGCTACTGACTACAGGTACTATCGCTACGATAAAAAATCCAGTACCGGCACGTTATTTGTCAAAATAGTGATTAATTTGTATTAATTTCTATAACAGTACGCTTTGTACCAATTATCTACTGTGTGAGTTATTTTTTATTGTAATCGAAAATACCAGTACTTGTGTCACTGTAGTTGTACTTGTATTTGTTAATGATTTCATAAAAACGAAAAGAACAAATTAGCTTGAAAAATATATTTCATAGTAAAAAGTATTTGTTGATATGGTCAAAATTTGCATGTTTTATCTTTGTTTTTTTATGTTTAGTAATTGTGATATTTATTTTGTATTTTAAACATGATTTGAAGTTATTTTTATTTTTATTTGTAATTTAGTAAAATATTCTGTATTGATAACGTGTATCTAGTCTTTATTAAAAACGTATTTGTCATTTCTTTAAATTATTTGGAGCTTTTGTATGTAATAATTTCTATTGAAAAAATATTGTTCAATTTATTCAATACATGAAATTCATAAAATACGAATAAAAAGTACAGAAATGTATTGATATATACGAATATTTGTCTAAAATAAAAATTTGATGTTTATTCATCAAAAAATATGTTTTAAAATATAAAAATTTGTATTTAGTACGTAAATATTAGTTTTAATAGTACTTTTTATACAAAAACTA
>JANMZB010000050.1:0-1477 GCA_031382725.1 Sphingobacteriaceae bacterium
TATCATTGGCAACTTGGAATAAAAGCTTGATTGGATAACACGAGCTGGATGACGGGAGACTGTCACGTCCAGTTCTGTGAGCGGCTCGGGTTGAAATACCCTGGCCTACTCGACGAGTTGCAACCGATAGACAACGTACTGCTTGCCTTTTTCAAACTTGAAGGTGGATAAGAATTTAACCGCATCCAGATTATAGAACTTGGCCCAGGTAATACCAGATTGAAACCATTTCTCGATGACTTCCGGGTCAATGTCATTGATGATGGTTACAGCAGCCTTCCTCTTGTTGAGTACTACGGCTCCACTACCAGCACAGAGTTCCAGGTATACATCGTGCGGACGGATACAATTGATGATTTGTTAATACGCTCCAGTTACAGCCTTACTACCAAAATAACGATCAAACACCTTCATAAGTCACTCAGGTTTTACAATTAGAAATTCAAAAGACTTTCAAAAAGTATTAATTAATATATAAACTAAAAATGGGAATTCAAAAGTAATATATTGTATTGCTACCTCAAAAAAATAACAAACAAATAGCTTTGTTATTATAAATTGCTAAAAAAATGTGGTTGAAGCTTACTAAATTTAAATGTTTTTACCAGGTGGGGTTTGAATAATTAATATTAAGAATATACAATCAGTATGCAAAGGCAGATAGCGTTTAAAAGATACTAGTATTAATAAATTGATATCAAAAAGCCTTGTTTATGGCCGCGACCGAAGCCGGCAGCGCGACTCCGGTCAAGAAGTGTAGGTGAATATAAAAGATATCGATTCGTACGCCGGTTCCCGCTGCCGGCTTCGGTCGCGGCCCATTAAATGATATCTATTTAGCTAAATTGATACAGATCTCAGCTGGGGCCATAGGAGCAAAATGATATCCTAAGTTAGGTAATTGACTCTCTATGATTTGGGCGTGTCCCCAGCCTCTTTTCGAGGCCGGGGCCGGGCTATTCGTTCCAAGTCCTCGCCACCAAAAAGGGCGGCTGTGGGCTATTAAACTCAGCCGAGGGATCACTCCCTCGGCTGGTCTTCAGAACCGTGCGTGAGACTTTCACCTCACACGGCTCCTCGAGAGTTAATCGGTTAAGATGCTGAACGATAGCGCTGGCTATCTGCGGCTGTTTTTGCGTGATGGCAATGCCGATGAAGGAGTTGAAGATTGTCACGTCTTCCTTTTCCACCTTGGCATTTAGGTAGAATGTGATCAATTTCCAAATAGTCTTCCATCGTGAACCGCAATCCACATTTTACGCACTTGCCCTGTTGCCTTTTGATTAAGAAAGCCTGCCGATCCGATAGGCAAGGATGTCGGCCTAATCGAGTACTCCAGTAAATCCAGGCTCCATCAAAAGGTGAACGAGCTTCTTTTACCTTTGTGTGACGGACAATGGAATGGCAGTCTTGGCATACGCTCGTAGCCGCATTCCTTCTCTGGTGCCAAAAGACCAAGCGCCTTCTTCCAGCCGCC
>JANMZB010000087.1:0-1542 GCA_031382725.1 Sphingobacteriaceae bacterium
GTTTGTCGGGTAACCAAAAAAATTACCGCAGTAAAACCGAACTCTTTTAATAATGGAAAGAGATTCAAATAATTGTCCTCGTATCCATCATCAAAGGTTAAGATGATTTTTTTTCTTAAATCTTTTGTGGTGTCGATTTGGTCAAATGTAATTGTGGAGTATCCCTTTTTTTTCAAATACTCAAACTGCTTTCTTAATTGCGACACCCTCACGTAGGTATTGAAGTTTCCAGCTTGCTCGCTATCGGAGAGTACCTGGTGATACATTAAGATGGGGAGATTGTATTTTGAATTCATAAGTCATGAAACTAAGAAAAAATAGTTGGATCTAAATCTCTGTCAATAAATATTTTTAGCGGTTCGCCATTGAATGAAGTCGCCAGAATCGCTAGTACAATCATATAGAGCCATAATCATCTCTAATTACTGGTTTTTATATATTCAACCCGGATTATGCATTAGAATATTTAAAAGAGCCATTAATTGCTTCGATTTTGGCAAAGAGTCCATCTAGCCAAGGTCTCTTTTTTACGGGTAAAGAAATTTTTAATGCCCTTTTGTTGGCATGATTTACTGTCCAAGCTCCTAATGCAAGGCAATAGGATTTTAAGGTGCTGTGTGTTGCTTTAGTATGTTCATTGAGCGCAAAATGTCTGAATAGACTTATTAAATTATAGGCGATCATAATGAATCTAAAAGAAGCCTCCGTAGCCCAGAAGCCTTGCAGACAGAAGTTCTCTAATCCAAAATCTTGTTTAAGTTCTTTAATTCGGTTTTCACAATCAGCACGCGAATTATAGATATTCCATATCTGATCAAGGGGCAAATCCATGTTAGTGACATAGCAGCTAAACCTGTGACCTGGCACCTCAAAAAGCATCTTACCTCCTGCCTCAGGACGGTCTTCTACCCGCTTCTTGATTATTATATACCGCCGCGACTTGCCATGTATATGAGAAAAAGTCATCTCACTTAGTTCAATGCCTTTGGAGAGGGTAATCCAATTCTTTTCACCCAATATTTCAGCCTTCAAATTAGGATACATTTTAACTGCGATTACATAATTTTTCTCTGCCTCTTCCAGATAGTTTAAGATGTCTTCTGTATAGAACCCACTATCTGCGCGCACCAAGCCCACCTGCTTACTTGCCAGGCATCTTTCAAAAGTCTCCCGCATGAACTCTACGCAATTAGAGCTGGCAGCGGTATTGCCAGGCCTTAACCATGCATTGGCTACCATACGGGTTTGACTTATAAAGGCCATTAGTGGATGATGGGAATTACGCCCCTTCTTGTTGGGGTTATATCCTACTGCGCTACCTTCCTGCTCCCCATAACGGGTGATAACGGTACTGTCAAAATCTACAGTAATGTTACCCATCTCTAATTTTTCCATAAACCAATGCTGGATATCGGGGAAGACTTCTGTATTAATTGACTGGTTGAATTTATTGAAGAAGCGACTATATGTACTTTGTGATGGCATATTGGTCATTCCAAAAATATCCTGAAGTACACTGTCATACCTTACCCAGTCGCAATG
>JANMZB010000092.1:0-1243 GCA_031382725.1 Sphingobacteriaceae bacterium
GACTACATGTAGCAACTACGGATGTAAACCTTGCGTCCGAACCAGGACCCGTGTGTCAGGTGTCCTTCGGTTTGACAACGTTCGGTTTATGGGCACCAGGACCAAACTGGTCAACACTGTCATCTGCTTTGTAGGCAGAACTGACATTGACCGAGGCGGTCTGGCGGAGTGCCGTTTCGAGGCGGCGCCGAGCACGATACGCGTCCATCTGGAAGGGTAAATGTCCCCCGTATTTCATTTCTGTTTCGTATGCGACCTGATCCCGGAGGTAAAGCGGGAGGGGTGAGCCATCAGGCGTTTTGCCGTCAGGGTAGAGCCCGTTCTTGCCATACACCGAGAAGTAAACGATGTCAAGTTCATGGCCAAAGTGGTCAATTTCTTCGGCCTTGCGTGGATCACCTTCGAGGATAGCAAGCTTTTGTTCCACGGTGACACGCCCAGTAGGGGAGAATTCCGGAACAGGGTAGAAGTAAAACCAGTGGTTGTCTGGTTTGAAACACGGCATGTACTGTTTCTGCTTTTTCCGCAAATAATCGGTGATGTTTTGATCACCTGCGCGGTAGGTATTGGGGTTACTAACATGGGGGGGGGAAAGTACTCATAGTGGTTGTTGTACGCCCGTTTGTATCCTGGGTGAGACGCATCAATAGATAAGAGTGCGCGCAAGAGGACAGGGTTCGTTGGCTCCCTTTTCGGAGTCTCCGGTTTAAAGGAGGCAGCGACTTTATCGGCTACAGTTTTGGCAGCCGCGGCTTTCGCCGCTTCGTCGGGACCTCCGGTACCTTTCCCTTTGGGTAAACCCAGGGTAACCGTCCCACGGGCCTCCAGATCCATGGGATCGTCGGAGGAGTCATCCGTATCGGAACGCGTTGCCTTAGTCGAAATACTTGCCAATTTCCTGTGTTTCGGTGCTGGTTCGGGCGCGGGGGAAGCAGAGAGAGTGGGGTGGTTCCCCGTGGCAACTAACGACGCTGTGCGTTCGCGACGTCGCTTGCGGAGTTCCTCACGTTCGGCTGGTGTCATCTTGTGGTATTCCGAAGGGGGGATACGGGCGTTAGGTGCATGTGGACCTCGCCCTCCCGGCCCTCGACCAGGACTACGCCCACGGCCGCCACGTCCATCTCGTCCGCCGCCGCGACCACCGCCGCGGCCACCACTGTGACCACCACCAGTTCCTGCAGCACTGATGCTACGAGAAGGGTTGTTTCGGCTGAGGTTCTGCTTGTAAGCTACAAGCTGTGAA
>JANMZB010000130.1:0-8652 GCA_031382725.1 Sphingobacteriaceae bacterium
AGCATCACCGTAGGTATATGCCAATTCACCACTATAAGAACGATCAGCTTTTACGGGTTCAGAGCCTAGTCGCTGGCCTTGCTTTTCCCAAAAAGCTGTGATTGCTTTTTTGCCGATAATAGGTTCGTATCCCGGAAACAACAATCGCGCTTCATCTGAAAGAAATTCTTTAAGTGCAACTTTAGTGTCGGCTTTTAAAACCGTACCCATTAATTTGTCGGAACTAAAAACAACATCTTCGCGTTGCTGAAGGCGGTTTTCGGAACGCTGCTTAAGATAAATTTCATTTCTCGGATTTTGAAAAAGCATTGCCGGTGTTGCTTTAGGTTTTTTGTGCTCTACACCCAAATCAAGCGCAAGCTTCCAAACTCCTTTTGTGTTCTTTTTCCAAACCGAAAGATAATCCCCGTAATGAGTTTTACTGGTATCTGATGCTTTGTAAGTTGACGGACCACTGGTAATTCCCCAATCGCCACTTTTAGATATTCTTGCATAAACAGGCTGCCAGATTAGATGACCAAGGCTATCAGATTTCTTCTTAAAGTACTTCTCCGGACTTATTGGTCCGGGTTTGAAAATGATCGTTTCCTCAGTTGAAACACTTAAAAAGGCTTTTTTAATGCCTTTCTTTTTGGCTAATGCCGAAAAATAATTTTCCGCAGAAATTAGCTGACTCACTTTATCTTCCGATTGCGTTTGCGCAAAGGTTGTTGAAACTAGTGCCAGTAAAAGGTAGGTTATAATTTTTTGCATTTTCTATTTAGCGTACTTTGGGCAGTTTTATTGTTTACCTAAATTTTGGTCCAGTTACTGCCTTCTTTGCTGTCTTTAAGCTGGATGCCCAATTCCTGCAAGCCAATTCTTATCTTATCAGATGTTGCGTAATCCTTATTATTCTTAGCCTCGAGCCGAAGGTTGATGATAAAATCCATCAGCTGACTAAAATCATCGGTTTGCGAGGTTTCTTCTTTTAATCCTAAAACATCAAAAACGAAAGCATTAACAGTTGATTTTAGTGCTTCTAAATCTGATGAAGAAATTTTCGCCTTACCATCATAAACACTATTAATGATTCTGGCTGCCTCAAATAATTCGGCAATAACAATCGGACTGTTAAAGTCATCATTCATCGCTTCATCGCAACGCTTTTTGATTGAAAGAACATCAACATCCGATGTATCGGAAGCTTTTAGTTTCTCCAGTAAAGCGCAGGCATTCATCAGGCGTTTAAATCCTTTATCAGATGCTTCGAGGGCATCATTGGAAAAATCAAGCGTGCTGCGGTAATGTGCCTGTAGCATAAAGAAACGAACCGCCATTGGCGAGTAACCTCTTTTTAATAAAGGATGATTTCCTGTAAAGAGTTCATGAGGTAAAAATCCGTTACCGGATGATTTCGACATTCTTGCTCCGTTTACGGTAAGCATATTTGTGTGAAGCCAATACTTTGCCGGCTCTTTATGATTGCATGCTCGTGATTGCGCAATTTCGTTGGTGTGATGCGTTGCGGCTAAATCCATTCCGCCACCGTGTATATCAAATGTGTCGCCGAGATATTTACTGCTCATGGCAGAGCATTCAATATGCCATCCCGGGAAGCCCCAGCCCCAGGGCGATGGCCACCGCATAATATGTTCCGGTTTGGCCTTAATCCATAATGCAAAATCTAAACGGCCGCGTTTCTCATCCTGACCACCCAAGTCGCGTGTGTTGGTTAACAGCTCCTCCATATTGCGGTTGGTAAGAATGGTATAGTTGTTTTGCTGGCTATATTTCTCTACGTCAAAGTAAACCGTTCCGTTAACCTCATAAGCAAAACCGTTGTTGATGATATCTTTTACCATCTCGATTTGCTCAGCAATGTGTCCGGTAGCCGTAGGTTCAATATTTGGCGGAAGTGTATTGAACAGGTTCATTACATCGTGAAAGCCAAGAGTATAGCGTTGAACAATTTCCATTGGTTCTACCTGCTCAAGCCGCGCTTTTTTCGAAAACTTATCGTCTCCTTCATCGCGGTCGCCTTCAAGATGCCCGGCATCGGTTATATTCCGTACGTATCTTACCTTAAAACCAAGGTGAGCCAAATACCTGTATATCAAATCAAATGATACAAATGTGCGGCAGTTGCCCAGATGCACATCGCTGTAAACAGTTGGGCCGCATACATACATTCCTACAAAAGGAGAGTTTAACGGTTCAAAAGGCTCTTTCTTTCTTGTTAAAGTATTATAAACAACCAGGTTGTTATTCATGTCGCAAACTTAAAGAATACTGTTGAGATTGAATAGGGGATTATCCGTTAAGGGTTGAATTCGAGATCGGCCCTAACGGGATAGTGATCCGACAGCTTTTTCTCAATGATGGTAAAGTTTTTAACTTTAAACTCCGGCTTCACCAGGATATAATCAATTTGAAAATTCGGGAAGTCGCCGTTGTAAGTGATGCCAAAACCGCTGCCTTTTTCGCGGAAGCTGTTTATCATTCCTTTTCCTAAAGTGTTTACTGCATAAGATATCGGTGTATCGTTAAAATCTCCGGCAATTATATAGGGCATCTTGGCAGAATTGGCATGGGCCTTCAACGCTTCTACCTGCTCTCCTCGTTTAACGAAGGCATATTTAATGCGCTTACTTACCCGTTTTGTGGAACTTACATCAGTATGAATGTCTTTAACATTTTTTAAATACTCATAATCCTCCGGCTGGAAGCTGATGGATTGCAGGTGAACACTATACACACGTAGCTTTTTACCATTGATCACAAAATCAGCAAAAAGAACATCGTTACCATGTGTAATATTGGGGAATTTAAGTTTTCCTTTATTGTGGATTTTGAATTTTGAAAAGATCGCATACCCATGCATCTCGTAATCGTTTCCATCACTTTCTTCGATGTAATAGTGCTGCGTTTTTAAAGTTTCAGTAACAGCTTTCTTGAAGTTAAATTCTCCGCTTCTCCGGGTAAAAAATTCTTGTACACAAAGTATGTCCGGTTGCTCCTTTCGGAGGATATCCATCATCTGGCTTTTTATACTTTTCTCGTATTCCTTATTGTCAAATGTGCGAAAATAGTGCACGTTCCAGGTCATTACCCGGATAACATCGTTAGAAGATTTAGGCACCTGGATAGCTGTGGGTTCGCGAAAACCAATAGTGCTGACTAAAAACTTCCATCCTAATAAAATGGTAAGGAAGGAGACCAATGAGTAAACAGGTTTTTTAAAAAGCCAAAAAAGCGCGCAAACGAAGTTGATCAATAACAAAAAGGGGTATCCTAAGCCGATGAATGCAACAGGCCAATAGCGGGTGGGGGGAATAAATGAGGCAACGTAACTTAAAATAAGAATACCAGCTGCCGCGATATTTAAAACAAAAAGTATTTTAGTTAGCCAACTCCCTTTTTTTTTCTTCTTGCTCCTTGAAATCATTCTTTATTGCTGGCTTTGAACAGTTGTTCTTTTTCTTGCGGGCTAAGGCTGTTATAGCCCGATTTGGAAATCTTATCCAAAATCTGGTCTATTAATTCCTGCTCCGGAACTCTGCTGCTAACGTTTACAGTGGCGGTGGCTCTTCGCTGAACTACCCGTAATCGCTTTCTTTTTTGTAAAATTTTGCTCCAATCGTTGCCGCTTTGTAGTTGTTTAATAAAGATAAAACCTAAAAGCGCGCCGCCAAGGTGGGCAAGGCTGCCACCGGGGTTTGAACCTGCAAGACTTATAATATCCATTACTAAATAAATCAGAGCCAGATATTTTAAGCGCACTTCGCCAAAAAGTAAAAGGTTAACTGCATAATCAGGAAGTAAAGTTGCAATGGCAACAACAATGGCCATAACGCTGCCTGAAGCTCCAAGCAGTATGGAATTATATTTTGCGGTTTCGAACAGCGGAAACGTGTTATAAAAAAGTAAGAATAATAATGCGCCAACTAATCCGCCCGCCAGGTAAGTGAAAGTAAACTGTCTTCCGTTCAGGTAATCTTCGAAAATTCTGCCAAACCAATAAAGCACAAGCATATTAAAGAAGAAATGGAAAAGCCCGGTATGGGTAAACATATAAGTAAAGAGTGTCCAGGGTTTATAAACAGCGGCATATAAATCTCCGGGAACGGATATTTGCAATCTAAGCCAATCGGATATTGCCGTATTTTTTGTAATTAAGATTTCGAGTTTTAAAAAACCTAAGAGTAAAAAAACAAGGGTATTAATGCCGATAAACAAATATAAGCGGCTACCCGAACTAAACATTTTATTCCAAAGCTCTTTGAATATAGACTGCTTCATAAATAACCTCCCGGCCGGCGACGAATACCCCAGAATTTAATTAGTAAAAAACCAAATAATGCACCGCCAAGGTGTGCAAAATGAGCAACAGAGTCGCCCGAGAATTGTTTAACTCCAAGAAATAGTTCGAGTACTATATATCCAGGAATCAGGTACTTTGCTTTGATGGGAATAGGTGGAAATATCAACATCAACTCAGCATTTGGGAATAACAAGCCAAATGCGATTAAGACCCCAAATATCGCCCCGGAGGCACCAAGCATTGGCGTATTATAAATTGAATATAAATTTTGGGCAGCCTGTAAATCTGTATCTTTTAATGATTGAAGCGTGCCCGCTAAGTCGGGGTTAGTTATTGAACCCGTTATCCCATAAACCTCAATCGCCTGAACAAGCATTTGAAGAACCAATGCTCCTAATCCCGTCAGGAGATAATAGTTAAGAAAGCGCTTAGATCCGAAGGTATATTCCAATACTGGTCCGAAACTATAGAGTGCAAACATGTTAAAAAGAATATGCATCAGGGAACTTGGGCTATGCATAAACATATAGGTCACTACCTGCCAAATTTTGAAATCTGGAGAATCGAAATAATACACGGCCAGATATTGTACTAAAGGATAAGTACCATTCGCCCCGAATAAATGCGTAGCAATGAAAAATATCACATTGATAATTAGCAGGTTTTTTACAACCGGGGGTATATTAGAAAGGGGTGAGCCAATGTTATTCATTTAGTATTTAGGGCGGTGTGATTATCTTTCAAACTTTTGTATCAATTCGTCGAGTGTAAATGTAATAATTACTGGTTTACCTTGAATTGAAATATTGGGCGACTCGCACGCAAACAACTCATCTATCAGGCTATTCATTTCTGTTTGTGATAATGGTACCCCTGGTTTTATCGCCGCGTTCCTGGCCAGTGTCCTTGCCAGATTATCCCTTTTATCTAATTTAAGCAGGGAAAAGTTATTTTTAAAACCTTCGATAAGGTGCTCAAGCATTTCCACTTCGCTTATGTTCGAGCCAATATCGGCCGGAATCCCTTCAACAATAAAGGTGTTTTTTCCAAACTCTCTTACCTGAAAACCAAGTGCCTGAATATCCGGCAAAAGTTCTTTTACTAATTCAAAATCAACCGCACCAAGCGACACTGTTTGCGGGAACAGACTTTGCTGACTTGCTCCTTTATGTGTTTCTAATTGCTCTAAGAAACGTTCGTACAGTATTCTTTCGTGTGCCGCCTGCTGATCAATCAGCATAAAACCCGATTTTATTTGTGAAATAATAAAACGGTTATGAAGCTGAAAGAGTTGTTTCTCGCCATGTTTTGGAATCGAATTTTTATCCTCATCCGAATCGAGATTAAACTGTTGCTGCTCTGCTTCCTGTGGTTTTACAATATCGTATAACGAACCCCAATTCTTACTTACGTTTTGTCGGCTTTCGCCGATGTTTCGGAGGTAAGGAATTTCACGTTCCTGTTTTTCTGTTGCAAAAGGATTGTAATCCGGATTAAAAGCAATGGCTGGCGGAACAATATCGGCGTGGGCCAACTGAGTGATCATGCCGTTAAAACCAGTTTCCTGATTAAAGTCGAGCGTCGGCGTAATATTATATTGCCCCAACGACCGCTTTACCGCAGAGCGGATAATAGCGTAAATCGACTTTTCATCCTGGTATTTTATTTCAGTTTTTGTGGGATGCACATTGATGTCAATTTTAGCAGGATCGATATCAATAAACAACACATAAAGCGCATAGCTGTCGTCGGGGAGCAATTCCTCATACGCTTTTAATACGGCGTGATTGAGATAGGGATCTTTAATAAACCGTTTGTTAACAAAAAAGAATTGTTCCCCCCTGGTCTTTTTTGCATATTCTGGTTTTCCGATATATCCCTTAAGACTGATGATGCTGGTGTTTTCTTCAACAGGCACCAATTTTTGATTGTATGTGCTCCCGAAAATATGGATGATGCGTTGTTTTAACGAAGCCTGAGGTAAATGAAAGATCTCATTTCCATCGTGATGAAAAGTAAAAAAGATCTCAGGATGAGAGAACGCAACACGTTGAAATTCATCAATAATGTGTCGTAATTCAACAGGGTTCCCCTTAAGAAAGTTCCTCCTTGCTGGTATATTGTAAAATAAGTTTTTTACACAAATGCTCGTTCCTGCACTGCATGATGCTGGCTCTTGTTTAATCACTTCCGAACCTTCGATGCAGATATGCGTTCCTAACTCGTCTTCGTGTTTACGTGTTTTTAGTTCTACTTGCGCAATCGCTGCGATAGAAGCCATCGCTTCACCGCGAAAGCCCATGGTGCGTATGGCAAATAAATCTTCCGCCTTGCGAATTTTGGAGGTTGCATGTCGTTCAAAGCACATCCGGGCATCGGTTACGCTCATGCCACAGCCATCATCAATCACCTGAATAAGTGATTTTCCGGCATCTTTAATAATTAGCTGAATTTTTCCGGCACCCGAATCAATTGCATTTTCGATGAGCTCTTTCACTGCCGATGCAGGCCTTTGCACGACTTCGCCCGCGGCAATCTGATTGGCAACCGAATCAGGTAATAGTTGAATTATATCAGACATAGCGTTCCAGCAAATTTAATGAAAATAAGGGTGCATGGAGTTTCTGTTAGGCGGGTGTTGATAATTAAATTGTAAAGAAATTAGTTCGTTTCGAGGGTTCGGAATAATTCAGTTTCTGTCTCACAGATGAGAGTGATAACACACCTTACTATTGGGAGTTGTGCAGGAATATATGTGACCCTAAAAAGTCAATTCATCCCTGGTAAGGAAAAAGTATAGATTTTGGAGTTGGTGAACGGTTTTTGGCGCACTTAGTTGAACGCCTTGCCCGTTAATATGTAATTTTAGTTTAGTGCCGGTAAATACTAAGGACAGATGATTTTGACTATAAACTAATTCCTTTCCAATTCGTTCGAATCTGAGCTTGAGGAGCCATTCGTCTGTTAAGGGAATTGCCCAGGAGTACTCAGAATCCATCCAGTAGTCAACACCTTCTAGGCTCTTACACTTAATTATATTTCGCGTTATTTCATCAACAAACACTAACATGCCGTTTGGAGCCATAAGGAAATTGTTTAAACGGAGTTCCTGAGTTATCATATTAGGCAATCTAGATTGGTCTTTAACATTAACGTTTCTCCAATTTTATATGTTATGCTTAATCAATTTACCTGTAATAGTTTTTGTTTATGTAACAATAATGCAGCGAACCAGCCATCAAATATGGAAAGTAAAAATTTGAATCTATGTTTGTTTTTATTTAGCTGTAAATACAATCGTCCGGCTTCTAAAATCGACCAATTTATCCATAATCATGTTTAAAACACTTCTTCTTGTTTTCATATTGAGTACCTCAGTTCTTGCCTTTGCTCAGGATAAAATTTTCCCCGGCGCAGATGAGAAAACACCTTCCCGGGCACAATATTTTTCCTGGATAAATAACACAAACGAAGGCCCCACCGAAGCTCAGACCAAAATAAACCTGAACTTTTTCAAATGGCTGAAGCAGGAATATGGAATGCAACTGGAAATCTATGCCTTCGACGCCGGAGCGATTGATGGAGCGGGATATTACGGAAGCGTAAAATCACAAAAGTTTAAAAGTCAATTTCCTCGCGGATTTAAGCCGGTTTATGAGCTGGCTAAAAGCCAGGGCGTTCGGTTGGGAATTTGGGGTGGCCCCGATGGTTTTGGAAATACTCCCCAGGAAGAAAAGGAACGAATCGATTTAATGGTGGGTTTGGCCAGAGATTATGATTTCGAGCTTTTTAAGTTTGATGGGGTTTGCGGTGAGTTGCGCGAGCATAAACAGGATGCCTTTGTAAAAATGATGACGGACGTTAGAAAGTATTCTCCGAACCTGATTTTGCTAAATCACAGGCTTAATTTGGGGAAAGGATTACCTCATGCAACTACCTGGCTATGGGAAGGCGCCGAAACTTACACCGATGTGCACATGCAGAACCGGACTACTGCACCACATCACAGGCAGCAGGCTTTGGCAAGAGGGCTCCCTCCAAATCTATCCCGCCTGACGGAAGACCATGGCGTTTGTTTATCGAGTGCTTTGGATTTTTGGGATGATGAGTTGATTTTGCAAGCTTTCAATCGTTCACTTATTCTGGCGCCTGAAATTTATGGAAATCCATGGCTGTTGAGGGATAATGAATATCCTAAGCTGGCGAGAATCTTTAACCTTCATAGAAAATACAATAACATACTGGTAAACGGGATTGTGCTGCCTGAAAAGCAATATGGGCCTCATGCCGTTTCACGGGGTGACGACAAAACACGCGTTTTAACCCTTAGAAACTTGAGTTGGAATCCG
>JANMZB010000136.1:0-3148 GCA_031382725.1 Sphingobacteriaceae bacterium
CGGATTCATGGCACAACCGGCAAGGAATAAAAGACCGAATACTAAACCAAGGTTTGTTATGTGTGTTAGTGTTTTCATGATTTTTGATTTTAAAGCAGCGCATGGATGCGCGGACGTAAATTTTATTACTTATCAAAATATCATATTTGATGATTTTGATATCTGCTGTTACAATAATTATCACGAATGTGTTTTGAACACCTGTTGTTCATATAGTCATCGATAGATAATTATGGAGGTTGAAAAAGAAATTTGATAAATAAATCAAAAAAGAAACTAAATTCTTAAAAGTATTCTTTCTTGATACACCCATACCCCACATATTTGTGAAAATCACTCTAAAAATATCTGAATCGCCTGTAAATTTTTTTCGAACTTCCAGATATTTTTAATGGATTTTTTTTTACTTTTTTCTCCTTCAATAGCAAAAGTATTCAGTATTTTAATATGCAAAACGCTATTTCAAAATGTAATGAATATATTAAATACATTTTAAACTTGTTTAGCAGTATTGTTCTGGACATTTCCTACTTTAAAAAAAAATAACTAGTGCATTATATTTACCGACTTTTTTTTTTTTGAGAGTTTCGGAATTGATTTCGAATTGTTTACATTGTTTTACGAAAAGACTAAAAATAAAATATCAAGTGATTTTCTGTTTTAAAGTGATCGAGAAATGTGAAAAGAATCGTCATCTGGTATAAAGAATAATAAGCTTGCATTTCTTTACCAAAATAAATCGGGGAAGTGACAATGAGTGAAATAATTGACAAACAAAAAAACAGAAAAAGAAAAAAAGTTTTGGCACTTCCCATTAAGCTTGAAATATCCAGAGAGATCGAAAATGGAACTTCCAACGCTTCATTACTTGCTTTGGAGCATGATGTATCGGTTGCAACTATCGGTAACATCTTGAAAAGCAAAAAAAAATTAGAAATTACAATGCGACTGAAAAGTATTCTGAAGCTTATCGAGCTTACAACATGATTGAATTGCTGCTGAATGATCCAGACGATAAAATCATTCGCAGTTCGGATATTTTCGAGAACATCAAGGAACGCCTTTTGGTAGAGAAAGTCACAATGAGGCGAAATCTGGACCATCGATTTAGTGATTTGGTTCAGCTTAAAGAAAAATCATATTTAAAAGCTCGCCCGATTGTTGTCAACATAACTGGACACGATTCAAAACTCGTTGATTGCTCAATAGCCTTAATCGAGTCTGAACGATTTTCAATCCTTCACCGATTTCTTCTTCAACAACGTCTTTGAGCCTGTCGTGACTAGACCAGTGTCATTGGAAGTTGTTAAAATTGAAAAAGGAGGACAGAAAAAGAATCTTTCGTACAGCATTGAACCGATAACTGAAGATTTGCGACCAAATCACGAAGTCGTTTTCACCAACCTTGGCTCACATTTTTTAGAACCGTCGAAAGGAATTTTTCGAGTTGATCTTTAACAAATGCTTGATTTATTCGATTCCAAAAAACATTTCCAAAGGCATTAAAAAGTTGAGCAATGTTATCACGGAACTGCATCTCTTCAGTACAAGCAGTGACGGGGAGCAAGTTAACTTAAATAATTATCAGGAGAAGGTTGATAAGCTTTTCTATGCTCAATATACAAAGAACATTCAAGCTTCAGCTGCGGAAATACTCAAACGAGAACTTTACGATATGATTCTGATATCGAACGACACGACAATTTCTACCAATACTCCTTTAGTGTTTCCGAGCTCAATGGTGTCGAAGAGCACTTTGGAAGTTGTCATTCTCATGGAAAAGTCATTCGACAGGGTGTGGATTGTGGTGAAAATGCTGATAAGCAAAACAATCTGATGCTTTTGGTTCGTGCTGTCTTGGAAACTTACACCAACTTCATCATTCCAAATTCATGTCGAAAATCCCGAAACAATCGGCTTTGTTCTTTATTATGCATTGATGAGAAGCTGAAAACAGTCTCGATTTTAGATGCTATAATGTGGCTCTCTGAGGCTTGGGATGAAGTCCCGGAGACAGCAATCGCCAACTACTGGATTGCTTTGAGTCCTTCTGAGGAAAATATGGATGTATGTATTGTATATGTATTGCATTATAGAATTTAAATGGAAGTAATTTATTTTTAGGTGAACCGCATCTCCACAGAAAAGAGTCGGAAATCATTGATGAAGATCCAAACGAACTGGAGGAAATGGAAATAAGTGAAAGCGATATGAATGCATCAACATCTTTAGAAGGATTAGTGCAATGCGTAGAAAAATTAGAATCTTTTTTTGAAAATGATAAAACAACGCTTACGCAACTGAATGCAATGTAACGAAAAAAAATTTATAAGAAATATTTGAACAATAACGACGAAGAATTGTAAATATTTTAGTTGTACATATATATTTAGTTGATTTAACAGCTAAGTTTAAGAAAAACAAGCTTACACTTTCACTTTTTTCTTGTATATGTACAAGCACTTAAACGCTTGATAAGATGTTGAGACGAAAAATATTTTTTTATTTAATTTTTATGATATTTCAATTTGTTTTTGTCTTTTGGCCAATAAATATCTTAATTATATATTTCTGTTGTACATATTTAATTTTTTCTTGTTAAAATTTATGTTTTCATGACCATTAACCGCCTGAAAAAATTTGAATATTCTTTCGAAGTCGCTCATTTAAATGTTCGAAAATGAAAAAAATCTTTTTTCTTTCCCATCATTACGTATACGTGTAAGTTATGATAGAATGACCAGAAGATTTGTTCAAGTTAATTTATTTAATACAACAAAGCACTAAAAAGCTAAGAAAATTTAAAGTCCGCGAAAATAATTTGATTTTTGTGTTTGTTTTGAAATTTCACATATTTATATTTGTAAAAGTATGTGGACTAAAAGTATCTGGGGCGAAAATATGTGGATTAAAAATATGTGGAATTCCAGTGTATTAGTGATCTTTCAGTCCTGATTATTTATAAGTGTCCATGGTGTTTAAATTGAAAGATCTCTGTGAAAAACCAACTGAGTTGTCGATTTCCTCTTCCTGACATAGAATTAAAACAGAAACTCGAAACTTTGGCGTAAAGAACCTTCTTTGTTCGCAATCAGAATCTGTCAATGTTGTGAATTTTCCAGCTGGCTTTAATCTTCTTTAATTGGAA
>JANMZB010000139.1:0-1146 GCA_031382725.1 Sphingobacteriaceae bacterium
GTACGTTGCTTTACGACCGCTTCTTCGGCGATGGGATTCTACGTTGGGCTTTCCATCTGGAGAAGCACTTAGAGAGTCACGACCACGCTGCCAGATTCGCGAGCACGTGCGCTCTGAAACGGAAAACTGTCGTGAAACCAACACGATGGCACCCCATTTCAACCTGCCATTTTCGAACATGGCATCAAGCATGCTATAGATTGCCATTCGTATTCCCAATGGCACATCCTTTCTTGTCTTCATTTTTAAAGGTAGGTCACTGTTGGACTTTTCGGAATCGGACATGATCTCGTCCTGTTACGATGCTCGCTGTATTGATGACAATCAACGTTGTGCCTTCGGAGGTCTTTTGGATGATGATCTGGTGGTCCCCACCCCAAGCTTACTTATATGGAAAGAAAGAGTACTTAAATATCTTTCTAGCTATCCAATAAAACTCGTATATAAATTCTATACATAGGAAAATAACTCCTAACTAAAAGCACAATAGAAGCCATATTCACAAACTGACAGTACCACTATGTCGTAGACGACGCTGAAACGAACTCATACTGTACTAAATTTTTTTATAGTAAATTACTCCTCATTTTGCCTTTAAAAATTATTTCACGTAGAAAAAACTACCAGCTACTTTGGAATGGGCCCTGGAATTAAACCGAGTAGGAGAACGAAATTCAAAGTACTGCAGTCTGAATGAGAATTAAATTTTGAGACTAGCCGTTGTACTAGTTTTTTCCCATCTCAATTCGGTTTAATTCTGGAGGTGATTTAAAAGGTCGTTTTTTGACGTAGCTTTTTTACGCGGTTGAGTACCAGGGAAAATCTATTGCTTGAATTCAACCCAATAGGAGGACGCGAAGAGGTCTACGTATAATAGTAGCAGAATTTTTTTCAGATTCGAATAATGTTAATTATTTTTTTTAAAATTGATTATTTGATAAGTTATATCGTTATATAATTTTATGGTACTATGGAGCATTGTGTAGTCCGATATGTACCAGTGATTGTACATACGGAAAAATAAAAAATCTCTGATCGAGTGATCAGGAGTTTCCTATGTAAAACGTATGCCATAAAAGGCGTTATCTTTCAGTTTGTGGTTTTGGCTTCTATTGATAGACCCTGTTCTTAACAAGGGCTAAAAAT
>JANMZB010000143.1:0-1239 GCA_031382725.1 Sphingobacteriaceae bacterium
GACTACACTCGTACTAGATCGACCTCCAACAAATATATATCTGGGGGAACCATTATATATTGAAATAAATAATAATTGGTACGGAGCAACACTAGGTACAAGACCTGGTCGACATTACACGTCTCCAACAGTACTTTTCTCTACAAGAAGATTGACATCACGCAGCAGACGAGTACACGGACTACCACAGGGTACACACCACCACTATTCCTACAACGGATACCTTTAATTAACATATTTAATCCATTTTAAATACTAATGCCAGTACTCTCTTACGTCGGAGCGTAAATAAAATCAACTCTATTTTATTTAACGAATACAAAAACAACCTATCGGAGAAACAAAAGTAATTTGCCCGCACAAGGACACGGCCATTTCCTACCAGATATACAAATTGAGCTCCCTCTATTCCGAATAAGCAGCCCTCGTCGCTTCTTTGACTAAGCAAACATGGACGACGATAAATACCAGTTGAGCACGGTTAAATTCTCAGGTAACAAGGCTGATTTTGTTTTTTGGGCACCGCGATTCCTCAGTTATGCTGAGCATAAAGGTTTTGTTGATATTCTACTTGGTACCGCAAAGCCAGTGGATCGCAGTAAAATACTTGATCCAATCACTGATGCAGAACAGCTTAAAGTTCACAAGGCAAATGCAGCAGCACATAGTGCTTTACATGCTGCTTGTCGTGACACAGTAAGTTTCAATGCAATCAACAATGCAATCATCCTTGAACAACCTCTGGGCGATGGACATCTTGCATGGTCCAACTTACAAACAATATTTAAGCCAACTAGTACAGCTCAAAAGCATGAACTAGAATATCGCTTTACTCAGTGTGTTCTTACCAAAGACACCAAAAATCCAGATGAATGGTTTTCTGAATTGGATTGTATCCGTTCTCAACTAAAAATGGATCATAAAGTGGACTATGATGATGACAAACTCATCTCACAAATCATTTACAACGTTACTCCTCCAGCTTATCAAACAACAGTGGAACTTATCAAATGGGAATTAAATCGCAATGTTAAAGTAACTTTGGCTGAGGTACAAGAAGACCTTAGACAAATCGATGGTACCATTCAACAGAACCAACATACAGGCCGACTACAACACAACAGAAATTGTCATAACCCAAATGACACCTTACTGGTTGTTTATCCTAAGAAGACTAAATCTGATTGTCGCATTTGCGGAAAGAAGGTCAAAAGCTACTGATTGTTGGGAACATCCTAA
>JANMZB010000227.1:0-4394 GCA_031382725.1 Sphingobacteriaceae bacterium
CCGCAGTCAAACACATGGCCGGCGTGAACTTGAATACCTAAGCTTTGTAGGGAGCAGTGATCAAACGGCTAAAGAAGTAAGATTATTCGATCTGTCGGATTTCTTCATAAACCGTTATAATAAAATTGCCACCTTATTTCATAATGACAGGCGAAAATTGGGTATAAGCAGGTTTGTGATGGGAACCTTCCTTACTATTCCAGGCTCGATTGGCTTTTATGCGGCATTTATATACATCATCCAACAGGTAATAGGCGGTGCATTATCCTTAGGTGGATTAACTTACTTATTAGGAACTATTCGTCAGATGGGTACCTTGGTTCAAAATGTGGCGAAACGATTTAGTACTGTGGCTCAAGGGGCATTATTTCTGAAGGACTTTTTCGACTTCTTCGAAATCATGCCTAAAATTAAGGCACCGCTTAATCCCAGACCATTTCCAAATCCGATACAAACTGGTTTCACTTTCGAGGATGTAGGTTTCAAATACACAAACTCCGAGCGTTGGGCGAATCGGCATTTAAACTTTACACTCCGTCCCGGAGAGAAATTAGCCTTAGTTGGAGAAAACGGGGCTGGAAAAACCACATTGGTGAAACTCCTGGTTCGACTTTACGATCCAACTGAAGGTCGTATTTTGCTTGATGGCTATAATCTTCAGGAGTATGATTTAACGGAGTTAAGAAAAGAAATGGGAATTATCTTCCAAGACTTTTTGCGCTATCAAATGACGATGACTGAAAATATTGCTGTGGGTAATATCGGTCAAAAGGATAATGAATCACTTATAGTAAGTGCAGCTAAGAAAAGTCTGGCGGATGCTATTATTCAAAAGTTACCGAATAAGTATAATCAAGTTTTGGGTAAACATTTTCATAACGGAGTGGAACTGTCGGGAGGAGAATGGCAAAAAGTAGCACTTGCACGAGCTTACATGCGCGATGCTCAGATCATGATTCTGGATGAACCGACGGCAGCTTTGGATGCCAGATCGGAGTATGAGGTGTTTCAGCGCTTTGCGGAAGTGACATTGAATAAATCAGCGGTACTAATTTCTCACCGTTTTTCTACGGTAAGAATGGCTGACAGGATTATGGTTTTAGATAAAGGTCAGATTCTAGAAATTGGAAGCCATGAAGAGTTATTAAATAAAGATGGACGTTATGCCGAATTGTTTCAGTTACAGGCCTCAGGATATCGTTAATAAATTAGTTTCAGCCGAACTGGAATGTGAGTAGGAAGAGATCAAAGCCTTGATTAATTTTTGCACTTATATCTCTACAGCTACGATTTATGCTTCTACTATATTGATTAAATCTACAGGCATTAGCACATAAAAAAGCCCCAAGTTGATACACCCGGGGCTTTCAATAAAATATATTGTTATTATTACTTCACATCAACCATTACTGGTTTCGCTTTAGATTTTTTATTTAAGAAAATAGCATGATCTCTGGGACCATAATAGGATACTTGTTTGCTTGAAGATTCCTCAACTTTATGCGGTCCTTCGCCAGCTCCGGTTGTTTGATAGGTTTCTGATTTTCGGTGTTTAGAAAGGGTACTTTTTGCGCCAAATGTATAAGTAATACCGAGGGCACCAAATAGATTCCCTTTAAGTGTATTACTAAATAGTTTACCATTTATTAAATCATTTTTATAAACGGTATATATATTATAAAGGCCTAAAGTACCTCTAAACTGCAAGTTGTGTTTTTTTACACCAAGGTGCAAAGCCGCAAAATTACTCGCCGCATAGGTGGCTTTTACATCCCCATTTAAAATCATTGCCTCCGCAATTGCTTTGTTAAATACACCACCTGGATGTGCTCTTTCATAATCTCTTCTCCATTCATAATTAGCTATCTGAGAGGTACTACTCGGAGTTATTGTTCTGTTTTTAAATCCTGTATTGTTAGTTTCACCGGCAAACTCGAAATCTAACAAGATATTAGAACCTTGCCCCTGCTCTTTTTTGCCCGCACCAAAATTTAGTAAATGCGTTAACAGAGAATATCTGTAATAAGTCATCCCTTGCGACAAATCAAAAAATCTCTTATAAGGATCGTCATCACTCGATTGTGACGTATAATAGTTAGCGTCAACCGATAGCAAAAACGGGCCCATATTTATTCCGGCATGAGCACCCCAGTTAACGTAAGTATCAGTATATTTTGGTACAGGTCCAAACTGCCCTACAGTAGTATTATTATCATAACCAACTTTTCGTTGTCCCGCGCCTAAAATAACTCCAAATTGAGGGAAGATATTGGGTTTAACACCGCTTTCAATAATTTTTTCCGGTTTGGAAAAATATAAGTCTGATTCAACTCGTAGTTCCAATCCATTATGCGAGGTACCAGCTCCCTTTTGATTTACTCTAACACCATCAACAAATTCAGGAACATATTCTACCGGATCAAACGAAGCGCGGTATTCACTATGTCTGCTTCCAAAAGTAATGCGGGGACTAAAAATAATTGTGTTTCTTGTTTCTTCGGTTATTACCGTCGAATAGTTATTTACAATACAAGCACCAACTTGCTGCATTGAAATAAAAGCATTTGCAACTACTTCTACTGGTGCTTCCGGTGCGGCAACGGCCATTAATACCAAATCTGAACTTGTCATATCACTAGTCTTATCTGCTCCGTAACCTAAAGATTTTAGCTTTTCGGTTCCATGATCAGTCAATTCACCCAATCGTTTCGGAGTGAAATCTCCCGTTTGCCTTGCTGAAATATATCCTCTTCCGTTGATTAATTGTTTGAAGAGTTTTACTGCATCCCGCTCGCCATAATGTAAAGCCGTAAGCATCATCAACTCCATAGCTTTTGCTTCAGCATTGCTCCGAACTTGTTCTGCGCTAATCAGTTTGTCTTCAGTAAGTAAAACAGGGCCAAGGTTGCCGGGTACATTTGAATCAAAAAACCGGTTGTTTTTTAAAGAGCTGATTACATTGCTTCCATTACCTTTTCTAAGGTCGTTAATCAACGCATCAATAACTTTTCTTGTTTCAGGATGACGATTTAAATCGCCTTCCTGTAAACGAATCAATTCAAAAAGGGCACGTTTGTAGTTTTCGTTCGCATGTTCTTTTGAAATTTTTCCACTTGGAAAAGTACGCGCTCTAAACTCTGAAACCGCAGCTTTCTCTGCGAGGTATTTATTCGGATTAATTGCCTGTTGCTTCGCAAGAATTTGGCCTAGTGTAATAGGGCTTCCATCAAAATCTATTATTTCGAGGCGAGGAGTTTCACGAATTTCGCGTGTAGCTGAAGTAATAGTAATTGTATTATGAAGCTTTGTTCCATAATCTCGTGCCATGTAAGCGTGATAAACGTTTTCTCTCCATTGTTGTGGATCGCGAATCGTTGCAGGATTTTCTGCGATCATGGCGCGAAGGTTTTTCAGTACCAAGGGGTTTTCTGCAATTTTAACACTCTGGCTATTTTCAGTCCGGAAGGTTATACCATGATCTTTAGGAAGATATTTATTAACCTGTTCGAATAGTGCCACAACGCTTTTTATTCCTTTGGATGCGAAATATTCAAGGTCATTCTTTTCAAAAAGTGTATCAATTGAAATTCCTTTTTTTACATCATACTTTGTGGTATCCTTAAGTTTCTCAGCTGCTTTTACTGCTGCTCCAACCATTCGTGAATCCGGATTTACATTCTTGCTAACCTGTGTATAAGTTGTAAGAGATTCATTAGGGGCACGTTTAATTCTAACTGTATCCTGTGGAGCTGTATAAATAGTTTGGGCTGTGGAGTTATTAGTATGAGCAATACCAATAATAGTGATACCTATAATCATTACTTTAAAACTATGAGCATAGTAAAGTTTTCTCATCCTATATTTTATTTAGAGTTAATTTAAATTCTAACTTTTAAAGCTAACATATAAAACACAAAAGTGTTTTTTGAGGCCTTTTACGATAATTTAAGTTAAAATGTTTACAATAAGTAATTTATGTATCGCCCTAAGTAAAGTAGAAGTGATTTCTTAGAGGTATTCAGTTGAAATTTCTCTGGCTGAATATAAATGAAGGTAACCATAGGACGGTGTTTAGGATACTAATATTCAATACGAACGCCCGATCAATAATCAGAGTATTAATTGATCTATAAAGGAAATAACAGGAGTATTAAAGATTTTTTCTTGGAATGGCCAAAAGTAAAACTATAGCCATCGAAAATATCGGTAAAACGATCAAAGCACCTGAATCATTGGTTTGTTCAAATACCTGAGAATAGGTTTGTGAAGTCCCGAGAGTTTTTATCCACTCAACTATTGAAACAACTAGAGCGAAGAGAGCTACAATTCCGAAGAACTTAATATTAGATTTTTTTTTCTTATCCATAATAACTTAGACACCCTGTGTTACGAAA
>JANMZB010000259.1:0-3800 GCA_031382725.1 Sphingobacteriaceae bacterium
CGGATTACGTAAGTATCCCAAACTGCTACTTTCATATATTTACCTTCTTAAAATCCTCATAGCTCAATAGAGCATTAAAGCCCTGCCAAAGCAGGGCCGGAAAAAACTAACCTTTTACATCCGCCAGCGATGCTCCGAAATTTAAGTGAAGAACATTCCCATTAGGAGTTACTAATGCAGGAACAGACTTAATTCCAGCAGCTTCTGCAGCCGCTATTTGACTTTTGTCTTCTCCCAGATGAATTACCTCCACCTTTGAAGCGTTGATTAGATTTAAGATGTCTTGTTCAGCGCTCACACATACCGGACAGCCTGCATGATAAAATTTTGATTTGTTCATTTTTAAAGGTTTTATTCTGTCTTAATTGACAAACAAATATAGTTAGGAATCCTAACTATTATATCACCCTAATGTCATTAGAATACATTTCTCTAGCCCATTAAGGTGTTAACCTAAGATCTGTGAGTTTTAGAAGACTGCGTTTTCGTTAGTTTCGTACGAAGAACCTGCTTAACAATCTAAACCCGATTGGATTGGAAAGCCCGAAGAGCGACAGGTATAGCGCTGGGCGGGCTTGTAAAGAAAAGCGGGACGAAAGATAATAGAAAACGGATGTACCTTTTCTGATTCTTAGATAATTAACTGTATCAACTTTCCAAAAGTTTAGAACTTTTGGAAAGTTTTTAATTAAAAGGTTACTCGCCTAAAATATTATGCAGTACGTTATCAAAAACGTTCTTCACCGGAATCACCGAACCAAAATCTTCATTGTCAATTTTAAACTCGCCTGCTGTAACAGTTCCTAATAAAGAGAATTCAGTTTCTGATGTTGCCATCAATTCTACAAATGCTTCCTGGTTTTCAGGCTTAATCGAAACTACTACCCGGCCTTGTGCTTCACCAAAAAGGAACGCATCTTTACGAATTTCTTCATCCGACTCGATATCAAAACCAAGTCCTTTAGGCATCGACGATTCAACCAGCGTAACATACAGGCCGCCGTCGGCAACATCATGAGCGGATTGAATCAATTCTGAACGAATTAACTGTTTGATAACTTGGTGCATCTCATATTCCTTATCCAAATCAAAATATGGAGCGGGCGATGCAGAGATTTTATGGTATGATGCCAAATACTGTGATGAGGCAATATCATTCTGGCTTTCGCCGACGAGATAAATCAAATCACCAGCTTGTTTAAAATCAAGCGTCATCTTTGTTTTAACATCATCGAGAACACCAAGCATACCAATTGTTGGAGTTGGAAAAACAGGCCCTTCATCGCTCGACTGGTTGTAAAAACTTACGTTCCCACCAGTAACCGGGGTTTCAAACTTGGTGCAAGCTTCGCCCATTCCTTTAATTGCACCTACAAATTGCCAGTAAACTTCGGGCACGTACGGGTTACCGAAATTTAAACAGTTTGTAATTGCTACAGGCTCACCGCCTGCACAGGTAATATTTCGTGCTGCTTCTGCTACCGCGATGGCACAACCTTTCTGTGGGTCGGCATAAACGTAGCGCGAATTACAATCTACCGTTAAGGCGATAGCTTTATCTGTACCTTTTACATTTACAATTGCAGCATCGCTAGGGGTGTTAGTAGTCATGGTTGCGGTACCAACCATAGAATCGTATTGGTCGGTTACCCAACGTTTAGATGCAATATTCGGGTGAGAAATAAGATGTTCCGCAACTTCTTTTAAGTTGGCTGGTTCCTGTATATTCTCAATTTTAAACTTCTGATTTTCGGCAAAATATGCTGGCTCTTTGTATTCTCGTTTGTAAACCGGAGCGCCGCCACCGAGAACTAAATCATCTGCAGGAACGTCGGCTACTAATTGCCCGTTCATGTAATAATGTAAGCGGCGAGTATCGGTCACCTCTCCTATTTCAACACAATTCAGGTCCCATTTATCGAACACCGCCTGAACTTCTGCTTCACGACCTTTTTCAACTACAATAAGCATGCGTTCCTGAGATTCAGAAAGCAGAATCTCAAAAGGCTTCATATTTTCCTGGCGCATTGGAACCTTATCCAAATCAATGCGCATACCGTGCTCCCCTTTGGCAGACATTTCGGAGTTTGAGCAGATAATTCCTGCCGCACCCATATCCTGCATCCCGATAACAGCACCGGTTTGAATCACTTCTAAGGTGGCCTCAAGAAGTAATTTCTCCTGGAAAGGGTCACCAACCTGAACGGCTGGCAAGTCATTAACAGAATCTTCGGTTATATTTTTCGAAGCGAATGCTGCACCATGGATACCATCTTTTCCGGTCGCCGAACCCACAATATAAACAGGGTTTCCAACTCCATAAGAGGTTGCAGAAACAGTTTCACCAACTTTTACGATACCGGCAGACATCGCATTAACCAGTGGGTTCACGGTATAACATTCATCAAAAAACACTTCACCACCAACGGTTGGAATACCAAAAGCATTACCATAATCGCCAATACCCTTAACTACTCCTTTTATTAGCCATTGATTACGCTCATTGCTCAGCTCGCCAAAACGAAGAGAATTTAACTGAGCTATTGGGCGGGCTCCCATTGTAAAAATATCTCGATTGATACCCCCTACTCCGGTTGCAGCGCCTTGATATGGCTCTAAAGCGGATGGGTGATTATGTGATTCTATCTTAAATACGCAAGCGATTCCGTCGCCGAGGTCAACCATACCGGCGTTTTCCTCACCAGCTTTTGCAAGCATGCGCGGGCTATCTTTGGGTAAAGTCTTTAACCAGGTGATAGAGTTTTTATAAGAGCAGTGCTCGCTCCACATCACCGAAAAAATTGATACTTCGGTAAAATTAGGGGTACGACCAAGAATTTCTTTTATACGTTCGAACTCTTCTGGTAAAAGACCCAGTTCCTTAGCAATTTCCAGAGTCGCAAGTTGATTATTTTCCAAAATATGAGGATTTTATGAGGATGGGGCAAAAGTAGAAAATTTGGAGGCTTTTTTATAGATGCTGTTGAAAATCATTATCCACAATTGAAAATTGTCTCTAAACAAGAAAAGCCCTTGCGGGCTTTTCTTGTAAATTATCAAAAAATATTATTTTTTCTTCAGAGTAGCTAAGTACTCCAGTAAGTCTGCCATTTGCTGATTTGACAAAGCCTTATCCAAACCTTCAGGCATCATTGACTCTTTCATCTCAGTAAGAGATTTTACTTCTGTAGTTTTAATCCTTTGTTTAACACCGCCAGGATATTTCAAATCGATATCGGTTTCAGTTTTGCTGGAGATAATGCCGCTCATTGCAGAACCATCTTTCATGTTTAGCTGCCAGCCCTCAAAACCAAAGCTAATTCCAGATGAAGGGTGAACTATCGCTTCATATAAGCTTTCCTTTGGCAATTTCGATCCAATCTCGCTTAATTTCGGACCAAAATCAAAGCCTTCCTTGTTCACCATGTGACAAACGTTACAGCTCTGGGCGAATACCGCCTTTCCATTGGCAACATTTGGCTTTAAAGCTAAAAGTTCGCCCATCGTTGCGCTGCGTCTCTCAACTTCCGCTTGAGCGTTTGGAAGGTAGCTTGCGGCTTCCTTTCTGATACCCGGACGCCATGCACCGCTCACCCCAGCAACAAGCGATGGAACAAGTTCGGCAGGAACTTTATTTTCCCTTAGAAGCGATACAGTGTAATCTTCGCCGGACCAGCTTTTTCCAATCATTTGAGCGGCAACCTTACGAATGGACATTGGATATGATGATGATAATGCTACTTTGGTAAGAGTGTTTAAAGACTCCTTAGTTCCAACCTTGGCAAACGCTTGCAGAAGAT
>JANMZB010000273.1:0-4376 GCA_031382725.1 Sphingobacteriaceae bacterium
TTGTCAGCAGCATCCTTCCAGGAAACTACAAAGGTTCTAAATGAGGCAGCTATCCACGGTAAACGTGATAATTTGTTAGGCTTGAAAGAAAACGTAATTGTTGGTCACTTAATTCCATCAGGAACTGGTTTAAGAAGTTACGAGCGTATTATTGTTGGTTCTCAGGAAGAGTATGATAAACTATTGGCTTCTAAAGCAGAAGTTGTAGAAGAAGAGGCGTAAGCTGATAAATAATAATTTTTACAAGTCCTCTCTGAAAAGAGAGGACTTTTTTATTTTTACCACATGGAAGAACAAAACTTAGAAGGGCAGCTTAATATCGAATTATCTGAAGAAATAGCGGAAGGAATCTATTCTAATCTGGCTATCATCACGCATTCTAATACTGAATTTGTAATTGATTTTATCAGGGTGATGCCTGGTGTGCCTAAAGCCAGAGTCAAATCAAGAATAGTATTAACGCCTGAACACGCAAAGCGGTTAGCAAGAGCTATCGAAGATAATATTGAGAAGTTTGAAGCGGTAAATGGCAGGATAAAAGTGATGGAGCAGGAGAGTTTGCCGATGAATTTTGGTGGGCCAACGGCGCAGGCGTAAAAATTAAAATAGATATTCGCACGTATTTTGCGTAAAAATAACTAGGTAGCTACGAAAACAAAAACGTGTTGACAATCGACAGAAATTAATGGAAGAAGTCAAAAGAAAAGCTTCAAAATCGATAAAAGACATTCCTAAAGACATTTTGGAGCAACTGAACAGCGGCCAGATTGAAACGGCAAATCTCGTTGAATGGTTGGCGGTTGACCAACGACTGTTGCTCGAAAACTTATTAAAACAATCCAAGAGAACAAAATATTTAGAACCAATATTATTCAAAATTGAGAACTTAAAAAAGCACACTGTCAATACAGTTAATGAAGCAATTGGAACGGGGCTTTTGGAACAATCGCTAAAAAATAGCGACATCGAAATTTTGACAATTATTTCGACCCATAAATCTGATTTAATACGCTGTTGGGCGACCTACACCATTGGTAGAAACGAGAAATTAAAAATTAGTGAAAAACTGCAACAAATTCAAGTTTTTTCGGCTGACAAACATTTTGGAGTTAGAGAAATTTGTTGGTTAGCGGTAAGACCAAGTATTGCAAAGAACTTGACCGAAAGTTTAAATATATTGACAACATGGACGACAAACCAAGACCAAAATATTAGACGATTTGTTAGTGAAGCTACACGACCTCGTGGAGTTTGGTGCGAACACATTGAAGAACTCAAAAAAGAGCCTGCATTGGGCTTGATTATTTTAGAACCTATGAAAGCGGATAAAGCCAAATATGTTCAAGACAGTATTGGAAATTGGCTAAACGATGCAAGTAAATCTCAACCAAAATTTGTGATTGAAATTTGCAAAAAATGGGAGGAAGAAAGTAAAACGAAAGAAACGGCATACATAATTAAAAAAGCATTACGGACAATTGAAAAACAATCAGAATGAAGGGCGATATCGCTCACCACGTATAGACCTGAGGAGGGTTCTGATAAATTAAGCTTTGGGCTTCTAATGAAGTTCAATGATAAATTAACGAAGTATATAAAATTCACTCCAGCTTTTAAACGCAAACAGTTCAAACTGGTTTAATTTGTAGTAGCGAAGAGACATATTGCAAAACCTCCTCAATTTCATTCGGCTCAAACCATTTTATCCCCTCATCCTTCCTAAACCACGTTAACTGACGTTTAGCAAAGCGCCTGGTATTTTGTTTTACGTTTTCAATTGCAACCTCCATAGATACATTCCCTTCTAGCGCATTAAAAATTTCTGAATAACCTACTGTGATAAGGGCGTTTAGTTTTTTGTAAGGAACTAATCTTTCAACCTCTTCAACCAGGCCAGCGGTAATCATATTATCGACTCGGGTATTAATTCGATTATACAGCATTTCACGATTAGTGTTTAAACCGATCTTGATTAGATTGAAAGGCCTGTTTTGCGTTTGATGAGAGCGAAGTGAAGAATAAGGCTGGCCTGATGAAATAGAAACCTCCAAGGCTCGGATAAGCCGCTGTGGGTTATTCAAATCCACTTCATCGTAGTACTTCGGGTCTAGTTGTTTAAGCTTTTCCTGTAAAGGTAAAATCCCTTCCGTTTCAAATAGCTGATTTAATTCTTGGCGTAATTCGGGCTCGGATTTGGGCAGGTTATCAAAGCCTTCTGTTACTGCTTTTATAAAAAGGCCTGAACCACCAACCAATACAGCGACATTATTGCTTTGGAAAATGGTATCAAGCGTTGCCAGAGCTTGTGTTTCAAAGTCGCCTACGGTAAATACTTCATGAATAGAATGGGAATTAATGAAATGATGTTTTACAGCTTGAAATTCATCGCCGGAAGGCTTAGCAGTACCAATCGACATTTCCTTATAGAACTGTCGCGAATCTGCCGAGATTATTTCCGTTTTAAAGTGTTGTGCAACTTTGATAGCAAGCTCTGTCTTGCCGATAGCCGTTGGGCCTACAATAACAATAAGCGTATTAGGATACATTATTGGCCGGTGCGGTATTAAGAAAACTTGCTGATCATCATTCGATCAAAATTAGTAATCTTCTTTGGCATCGAAATCATCAGCATCTAAGCTTTCATTATCGGCGAACTCGTCCATTATATCATCTTTTTCTGCCTCTGGTTCGTCAGGATGATCGCCTACTACAATTCCTTCGCCTAATTCTTCTTCACTAACTTCCATCAATTGAATAACATCATCTTCCGGTTCTTCAAGATCGTCAAGAAAATCGAACTCACCTTCTTCATCTGCTTCTACAGGTATTACCACACTTCCCGGAGGTCGGGGAGCCTCGCCATTGCTTCTTACCAGTGTGGGATATTCTTTGCCCGCTTCTTCGTCAAGAATTTTTATTAATTGAACATGGAAATCATAGGGGCGCTCGAAGTTGTAGGTGTAATAGAACTTTTGATGCGGATCATCAATAAACTTATAAAGTTTTGTGCCGGTAATGAGTGCTACGCCTGCCGCTTTTTTACGTTCGTTGGGCAAATAAGCAATCTCTTCAGCTTTGATCCAATGATCGTTACTTACATAAAAAGACGATGATTTCTCGGGATTATAACCTGTAGTACGATGAATTGCCTGATGTAAATCTTCGAATGTTTGAGTCGATTTGATGTCGATTTCACGCATTACATCATCATAATCTTCAAAAGAAACCTTAAATCTATAAATGGCCATGTGTCTTGTTTTGTCTAATAATTGGCGTAACGATAACGCCTTTGTACTTATAAAGTTTGATTAAGGTTATGTTTTTTTGATTGGTTTAAGATCCAATTCCAGGGCCTTTTTAATCATGAAGTTTAATGCCTCTTCACGGGAGTTTGAGATGTCTCCTTCGAGGATTGCTTCACGTATCTGGCTTTTTAAAATTCCTACTTCTTTTCCAGCCTTAATTCCGAATGTTTCCATGATATCAATACCGGAAACCGGGGGTTGCCAGTTGCGTACTTTATCCCGTTCTTCTACATCCTTAAGCTTTTGCTTTACAAGCTCGAAGTTTTGGCGATATTTCTTCTTTTTGTAATCGTTCTTCGTGGTAACGTCGGCATGGCACAACATCATCAAGCTTTCAATATTCTCGCCGGCATCGAAAAGCAGTCGCCTTACGGCCGAGTCTGTTACAACTTCCTGAGCAAGAACAATTGGGCGTAAATGTAATTGTACCAGGTTTTGAACGAATTTCATTTTATCATTCAGCGGCAGCTTTAATTGGGCGAAAATTTTGGGAACCATTCGGGCTCCTTTATCCTCATGTCCGTGAAAGGTCCATCCTGCCAGGGGTTCGAATCTTTTGGTGGCAGGTTTGGCAATGTCGTGCAAAATTGCCGCCCAACGCAACCATAAGTCGTCGCTTGCTTCGCAAATGTTATCGAGGACTTCTAACGTATGATAGAAATTGTCTTTGTGTCCTTTACCGTTAATGATTTCTACACCATACAACTCCGCCATTTGTGGGAATATAAGAGGCAGTAATTCTGTATCGAATAAGTAGTTAAAACCGATAGAAGGTTTTGGGGATAAGATTATTTTATTGAGCTCGTCGGCAATGCGTTCTTTCGAAACGATTTTAATTCGTTCTTTATTTAGCCGGATTGCTTCTATAGCCTCGTTGTCGATTTCGAAGTTTAGTTGTGCTGCAAAACGAATGGCCCTCATCATTCTAAGAGGATCATCTGAAAATGTTTCGGTAGGATTGAGAGGCGTACGAATCAGCTTCCTATTCAAATCTTCAACACCATTAAAGGGATCAACTAATTGGCCAAAGCTTTTTTTGTTCAGGCTTAAAGCCATGGCATTGATGGTGAA
>JANMZB010000373.1:0-1240 GCA_031382725.1 Sphingobacteriaceae bacterium
GGCTTCGTAAAAGTAATTTTCGACGCAAAATACGGCGAGTTTCTTGGTGCGCATCTCATCGGCTCAAACGTTACTGAAATGATTGCAGAAGTAGTAGTTGCCCGTAAATTGGAAACAACAGGCATGGATATCGTGAAAACCGTTCACCCCCATCCTACTATGAGCGAAGCAATTATGGAAGCTGCCGCTGATGCTTATGGTGAGGGAATTCATTTGTAAGGGTAAAGGCCGAAAGGTGAAAGCTAAAAGCTGATCCGAGCTTCTTTCATAAATTTATATTAAATTAAAACGACCTGTCATTCAGGTCGTTTTAGTTTTAAGCACCATACCGGTAATCGTAATTTATCAATCAAAAATCGCAAATCAAATGGCTTGGATATTTCTTATACTTGGTGGTTTATTTGAAGTTGGCTTTACCACCTGCCTTAAACTCTCAAATAACTTCAGCAAACTTAATTGGAGTATTGGTTTTTTCATTTGCATCAGCATGAGCTTTTTCCTGCTTAATAAAGCCGTTCAAACTTTACCAATGGGCACGGCCTATGCGGTATGGACGGGCATTGGAGCAGCAGGATCGGTAATCGCAGGGATTTTCTTTTTCAAGGAATCATTTGATTTCTGGCGGTTATTCTTTTTGATTCTATTGATAACTTCTATACTTGGACTTAAAGTAGTTTCCAAATCCTAGTATCAAAACAAACATGAAACTTTATTCTATAGAAACCGGACTTTTCAAATTAGATGGAGGAGCCATGTTTGGAGTGGTTCCAAAATCAATCTGGAACAAAACAACACCCGCCGACGAAAATAATCTCTGCACACTGGCCATGCGCTCACTGCTTATAGAAGATGGAAAAAGGTTAATCTTAATTGACACCGGAATTGGGAACAAGCAAAGCGAAAAATTTCTAAGTTATTACCATTTGCATGGCGATGACTCTCTGGAAAAATCGCTGGCTAAAAACGGCTTTTCTAAAGATGATATTACTGATGTGATTTTGACTCATCTCCATCTCGATCATGTTGGTGGTGCCGTTTTTAGAAATGATGATCGACTAATTCCTACTTTCAAAAACGCTATTTATTGGAGCAATGAACAACATTGGAACTGGGCAATTCACCCTAACGAGCGGGAAAGGCCTTCATTTTTAAAAGAGAATATTATGCCGCTGCAAGAAAGCGGACAACTTAGATTCGTATCAAATGAACCTTCTAATCTAATTGATTCTCTGAACATCCG
>JANMZB010000400.1:0-1032 GCA_031382725.1 Sphingobacteriaceae bacterium
TAGCACTTGACAAGGCTCTGTACGGTTTGGTTCAGGCAGCTCGAATGTGGATGAAGACTCTTGTTGAACATCTTACTGTAAAAATGAATTTTCAGCGCTCAAGGGGTGATCCATGTTTCCTTTGGAAATATGACGAGGACAAATTTGTTGGTGTACTAATCTATGTCGATGACTGTGCTATTTTTGGAGAGAAGTCAAAAGTCGAAAGTTTTCAAGCTGAGCTGAGTGAACGTTTCAATATCAAGAAATTGGGTACATTAAATGAATATGTTGGAGCAAAATTTGAACGAATCAAGGACGGCTATTTTATCAGTCAACCACGGCTTATTGCAAGTCTTAACGAGGATTTCGACGTCCCAGATAAATTCATTGCTACACCGTCACCACCAGGAGAAGTATTGTTGAAGGGCGCGAAACCATCAAGAGATTCTACTTGTACAATTTTTCGTTCTGGGGTTGGAAAGCTTTTGTATCTGGTCAAGCACAGCCGCCCAGATCTAGCTTCATCGGTACGCGAGCTTTCGAAGTTCATGAGTGAAGCGAATGAAGAACATCTCAAAGCAATGTATCGTGTGATGCAGTTTACAGTACAAACAGCAAAATTCGGATTAACAATGAAAATCAACAATGAGAATAAAGTCATTGGATACACCGATGCCAATTGGGCAGCAGATAAGGATACACGTAAAAGTGTTAGTGGACATGCTATTTATTATTCAGGGGCTCTGGTTAGTTGGAAATCGAAAACCCAGCAATGTACAACATTGTCCTCTACAGAATCGGAATACGTGGCACTATCAAGCTGTGCAAATGAAATGGAGCATATTTACAATATTCTTACCTCTTTTGGAATTGAAGTTGAGTTGCCTATGACTGTTTATGTTGATAACACAGGTGCTATCAGCCTCAGTAACAATTGGTCAACTGGAAACCGTACAAAACACATTGACCTTTGTTACCACTTTGTTCGTGAATTAGTTGAGCAGGTCATTATTGAGGTCAAGTTTGTCAGATCAGAAGATAACACATCCG
>JANMZB010000402.1:0-24080 GCA_031382725.1 Sphingobacteriaceae bacterium
AGTCGTGATTGCTGAAACCGTCTACAATTAATACATTGATTAGCTTCTTTTGTGCTGAGATTTGAAAGCCAAAAATTAAAAGTAAGAAGAAGAGAATATAACGAAGAGTTTTCATTAGAATATGATTGTTTGAGAGCGGGATGCTCATGATGGTTTCATTTATGAAAGATTACTAAAGGTTATGGATAAAGATAGAAACAATTGATATAACGCCATATCAAAACGGAAAAACCCGATGCTTTCACACCGGGTTTTTGATCTGAAATGTATTTTCTATTAAAACCCGTATACCTGCATTACATCTTTATTAATATTTGTAAAGCTGGTTGAGGTTCCGGCCTCTATAGAATAGATATAAGTTTTGGAGGAAGTGCTGCTTCCAATTGTACAGATTAAAGTCTTGTTATCCGTTGCGAACGAGATAAATAAGGAACCGAAAGCATCGGAGCTGGTCCCTAGAGTTTTCTCGGTTGTTGTATTTGCATTAATATCGGCTAAGAGAAGTTTAACGGTAGTTCCGCTTCTGAAAATCCCGGCAGCCTTAGTTCCATCGGATGATATTTTCATAGATGGCATTGCAAAAGTTAAGTTTTTGCTAAACTTATTTGATCCGCCGCCGCCATCGCCACTTAAATCAAGCACTTGTATAGGTGTTACTGTAGGGTCTAAGCTAAATCCATATCTCAGCAGGTAACGTCCGTCGTTACTCAAGTCCTCGAACTGGTGACTAATTTTCAAGGTATTTGCGGTACCATCATCCTTAATAGAATAAAATTTGGTGCTAGTGCCAAGAAAGTAGTTGTAATAAACCACTCCGCCAGAACCAAATTTAACATTGCCTGGCATTGCGGAATTGTCATTAATAGCGATAAGAAGTTTATCGTTGCTTCCGCTGAAATCAACAATTCTTAATTCCGTTGAGTAGGCAGGGAAATTCCCCTTCCTTACCATGTATGCAATCTTTGTCCTTTCGGGATTTGCACTCATGGCTGAAATATAAACGCTTTTACTGCTGCTCTGGGTTACAGTGGTAATAAGCTTTACGTTTGTGCCGTCGTTATTTGCAGATCGGATGCGGTTGGTGTCGACTAAGAAAATAGAATAAGTGCCGCTTGCACCTGTTTCAACTTTTGTTTCTTCAGGGCCAGAGTCGTTTTTTGAGCAGGAAATTAAGGCAGTTGACAAGCCTGCAATTAAGGCAGAATTTAATAGTAGTTTTTTTAGTTTCATTATGATGTTTAGTTTAAGATTTGAATTAAGCAGCTTTGAAATACATCTTTCGTTACTACTTAATTACCGATTTTAATTATCTCAAAAATCACCAATCCAAACACATCGCACAATACGCAGACTTGCGTATTTGCATCAAAACATTAGTTTTTTATCACTGTAAATTCAACTCGCCGATTCAACTGGCGTCCTTCCTCTTTGTCGTTTGCTGCTACAGGTTTGGTTTCGCCATAGCCAACGGCTTTTATACGGCTTGCTGCTATTCCTTTTCCGGTTAAGTAGCTTAATACCGCATTAACCCGGCCTTTACTTAACAGAAGATTCTCGGCATCTTTCCCAACATTATCGGTATGCCCGCCTAACTCAATTTCAAGGTTAGGATTGCGCTGTAAAGTATTATATAAGCGGTCGAGTTCAGAGAAACTTGATGATCTTAATGTTGATTTGGCAAAATCGAAAAAGATATTATTCAGGCGAACAGTAGCCCCTACTTCAATTGGGATAAGGAAAAGATCCTTCTTAATTTCAAGATACTTATCCACTTTTTTAAGATCAATATGATCACTTACAGCTATAAATTTATCGGTAGAAGCCAGGAAGCCATAGTCTACGCCATAAGGCAAGGCAATTTGGTAATCACCGGTTTGAGGATCAGATTGGGCTATTCCCACGTTAGTGTTCGAACTTAAATCTTCGTACATAATGCCCGCGCCCATAGGTTCTTTTGTTTTGGCATTAAACACTTTTCCTTTAATTAAAACTACCGGATTTGGTCGCATTGCCTCACTTAACTTTACTTTTACAATATCCCCTCTGCCAAAGCTTTTATTGGTCGATGTCATGTAAGCATATTCGCCTTTTGCATCTATTGTATAATATGAATCACCTGCTGGAGTGTTAACCTCGGGACCAAGATTAACAGGTTCCGACCAGTTTTGCCACGTATCGTCTAAACGAGTTGATTTCCAGATATCATTACTACCCAAAGTACCTTTTCGGTTAGATGAGAAATAAAGTGTACGCATATCTGGCGACAGAAATGGGGTAGTTTCTGTTATTCCTTTCGTGGCAAACACCTTTATCGGTTCAAAATCAGTCCAATCGTATTGCTTTTTAAGGGAATTTACACCTGAGTTGACCGTGTTTTTTACCGAGCTGGCTATCTTTTTAAAATTGATCTTTTTCTTTTTTTCTGCTTCTGGTTCTGACGTTGCGCTGTTAGGGTTTGAATCATCTTCAGCATCGTCTTTAATCTTTTTTTCCTTTTTAAAAGACACATATAAATCCGAAAATTCAGAATCCTCTCTGTTTGAAAACGACATCAGGATTACTTTGCCATTTGAAGCAAGACAAAACGTATTAAACTTTCCTTTATCGGCCAGTTGCTGATAGTTCGATATCTCGATGTGTTCCGGATTACTGTAACCATTTTTAAGTTTATTTATTACAGACCATCCGGACTCGGGCAACCGCGCACCATTTTTATCATAAACCCCACGAACTATAAACGTGTTATTGTCTACCGAGATAGCACCAATACTATTTTTTTGCCCGGTATTAATCACCTTGCCCATATTCACCGCAACACTCCAGGCTCCATCCGCATTAAGCGTAGATTTATATACGTCCTGCGAGTTTACCGGCCCGTAATTATTCCCTTCATAATCATCTCTTATAAAATAAAGAGTTTGGCCGTCGGCCGAAATTTTTGGACTAAGTTCTGAAGCGGATGAGTTCACATTCGGGCCTAAATTAATGTGCTTATTTTGAGCCGAAAGTTGAAGCGGCAAGCTTGCTGCGAAAACAAAAATGAGTGATAATTTTAACATTGGATATGGTTTTAGTTTTTGTTGGTTATGGAAATAAAATAGTATCTATAAAGCAAGTAACATACATTTAAAAAGCTTTTTTTGGGCGTGCCCCTGCGGGTCGGGCTATACGCTGCAAGTCCTCGCCATTCGTGCCTCATGGCTGTGGGCTTTTCGCTGCTATCCCTCACGTTATTCATAACACCTTTCATTGCATTAAATCAACCGGTTATCACCAGCCTTTCGGATAGCCTCTACCTTGTTATTTACCTGCAATTTGCGATAGATATTTTCGATGTGCTTTCTTACGGTGCCATAACTTATAAAAAGATTAGACGCAATGTTCTCGTAACTTAATCCGTTTTTAAGGTGTTCGAGCAATTCAAGTTCGCGTTTGGTAAGACCAAAATTCTCCAAAATTTCGGCTGGCTTAAGGGCCGGATTTCTTAACAAGTTAAGCACTTTTAAGGCAATGCCTGCCGACATGGCCGCTCCGCCGCTTAGCGTATCCATAATCGATTCGCGCAAAGCATCGGCCGGTTCTTCTTTTAGCAGATAACCTGATGCGCCGGCCATAATAGCGTGAAAGATATTCTCATCATCATCAAACGTGGTAAGCATTAAAACTTTAATCTGAGGATAGTTTTGCTTGATCTTTTGTGTGCAAATAATTCCACCCATACCAGGCATCTGGATATCCATCAAAATTAAATCAACAGAATGCTTTGCGATATTTTCGAGCAATTCTTCTCCATTAAACGCCTTCAACACAATTCGGCATTCAGGAAATAAATTCACTTTATCTATACAAGCTTTCAATGCGAAGCTGTTGTCTTCTGCAATGGCTATGTTTATGGGCATCCTGAGCTTTGATTCAGCAAACTTCATTAATAAAAAGTAAAAGGTAAATACGAAGTAATGCGTATAATTATGTTGGTATCTGGATGGCCAGGGTTGTTCCTTCACCAATTACAGATTCAAATTTGGAGGTTCCATTTAGTGTTTCGGCCCGGGCCTTGATATTTTTTAAACCGTACCCATCTCCTGCTAAAGAAAGGTCGAATCCGGTACCATTATCTTTTACCATTAAACCAAGCTTTCCGTTTTCATAATTAAGGGAAATTTGCAATTGCGTTGCTTGCGAATATTTGAAAGCATTATTTACTGCCTCCTGGATAATTCGAAAAAGATTAGTTGCAGCGTGGGAATTTAACGTGCAGTTGCCGTTGTAAAGAACCAATATCTCCAGGTTAGGATTACAGGTTTGATGAGGTTTGATATAATCGCGAAGTTTAATGATAAACTCTTCCAGCTCTACCTCCTGCTTGTTGATTAGCCATACCGTTCTTCTGAGTTCGGCAATGGTGTTCTGCGTTATTTTGCGGGTTTCAGTTAATACATCATTATCCATATTAAGATTCTGGAAAGATGAATTAATAAAAGTTAGCTGAGATCCTATATTATCATGCAATTCGCGCGAAATACGAAGTTTTTCATCCTGCAACTCGTTACGGGCCTCGGCTCTTGCAAGCTGGAGCTTATAGCTATTTTGATATTCGAGTTTGCTGCGCTTGCTTTTGGCCTGCCATACAACTGTAACAACAATTGTACATAATATAAATAATCCAAAACCGGCATATAACAACTGGTTATTTCGCTGAGAAAGCTGCATGTTTGATACAGCTAAAGCCTTTTCCTTTTTTTCGTTTTCATACTTTGCCAGAAGTTCTGCAGTAAGATTTCTGCGTTCCTGAGTAGCTATCGAATCTTTGAACTGTCGGTTAAAATGCATATAAACATAAGCAGAATCATATCTTCCAATTCGTGAATAAAAATCTGATAAAGAATCTGAAGCTTCCTGTATTTGCTTATTGTTTTTTATTTCCAGTGCTATTGAAAAGGCTTTTTTGATAGCTCGTTCGGCTAAAGCCAGATTACCTTTTCGTTCATAATTTTCACCAAGATAGTTATAGGTGTAAGCCAATTCATTTTTCTCATTAATATTTTCTCTTATTTTAATAGAGAGTAACAGGTATTTTTCGGCCTGCTTTAAATTATTTTTAAAACTATAGGCAGCCCCAATATCATTGTATGCAAATGCCAGCGACGATGAATCCTCAGGTGTAATGTAAGACAGTGCTTTAAAATAGTATTGCAATGCTTTATTGTAATCTTTTTTCTCCCTGTTTACTATGCCCAGATTTTCGTATGAAGTAACAATATCAATCGCAACACCGGCTTTAAGCCGAAATTCAAGCGCAAGCAAATGAAATTCTTCTGCAGCTTTCAAATTATCTGCGCTTACAGAATTAACGCCCATGCCACTATACGCTCTGGCCATAAGCGTTAAATCGTTATTTTTTCGGGCAATTTTCAATGACATCATATAATGCTTCATCGCCTCGCCGTATTTAGCCTTCCGTCTGTTCAAATTTGCCAGAACATTTTCGTAAAAACATAACGTTTGGTATTTAGTCTCCGGCTCGAAACGTTGGGCTGCCAATCGGGCATTCTCAAATCCCTTTTCAAAATCGCCCATAGATTCGCTAATTGCTGCTATAAGGATATAGGCTTTTGCAATCCCTTCCTTATAATGAAGTTTCATAGAAAGGCCCAGACTTTTTTGTGCAAAAATGTTTGCAGAATCAAGGTTGGTATTCCGGTAAAACCGGCCTAGTTCATATAATAAATCTGCTTGATTTTTCTCAGGTTTACTCTTTTGAAGTTCTAGCAGCAGCGAATCTCGTTGATTGGCAAATACAGATTGCAAACAAAGCGTAAGACTAAAAAAAAGAACTAAAATAACTGGTTTCACTTGATTAACTGAGCAGTAAAGATATCATTTCTGAAGAATACGCATTATTGCGTATTTCCAAATTCATGAAATACAATTATCTTCGGAGAAAATTAAACAATCATGAAGAAAAACCTTTTCCTAACCTTAATTATTTTTTTGGCAATTTCTGAGCTAAAAGCTCAAATGCCGGTTTTAGAAAAAAGTTTTGATATCTCCAGAAAATCTAAAAACGGTTACCTGGGCGGCATTGAAACTGATATTAAAAATCAAACACTCGATATGGTCTTTGTATTAAGATCATCTACTAAAAGAAAAGTAAAACGTGAAGTTTACACATTCGACAAAGACTTAAAACTTATTAATACAGTAAAAGATGAGCAGGATGTTGAGCAAATGAAGAAAAAATATAAATGGTTCAACTTTAAAGGCGACAGTTATATTTCAAACAGTTTAAGTGCTTCTGCAAATCTTACAGGCAAATTAGTTTTCAGGAAAAAAGAAATTACCTGGAAATATTTATGGTTAACCGGTAATTATAATAAAACTGTTAAGCAATTGGATAAAGTTAAAGCCACTTCAGAAAATAATGAAAAATACTTATTTAGAGGTGGTTCGTACGAAGTAGAATCTGATAGTACGGTTTTAGTGCTTGCCGGAAAACAAGAGAAAAAGAACGACCTCCTAGGTTCTATGCTGCATTATGATGTTCTAAGCTGCGATAATCAAGTGAATATTAAAACGGTTACAAGCATCAAATTCGAATATCCAAACGCTCCCGTATTTTCCTCTCAACTTGAAGATGAAAACCCGGAACTTGATAATGACGATTTTCCAAGAGACTGGGTACTCGTTTTTGCTCCTCAGGGAGGCCCTGGCTTGAGCAAGCATGCTGATCCTAAACCTACTAATTACACCTATGTACGTTTAAACTCAAAAGGCGAATTGGTAGAGAAATTCAGTTTTAATTCACCTTCAAACGGATGGAGAGTTTTAGGTGCTTACGAACGCCAGGGTTCGGTTTTCCTTTACGGATCGGCAACTACAAAAGATCCGGGATCAAAATACATTAACCAAGTTTATAAAACTGCTATGGTTGCAACAACATCGGCAGATGCTGATGAGAAAGCAGAATCTAGCGCAGGTAAAACTGGCTTGGCAGCATTAAAAGGTGGACTTAGCGCACTGGGCGGAAGCATGGATTTCGGTATCACTCAAGATAAAATTGACGACGCAATGGATGAGTTGAAATACACTAACTTTCAAATTGGTAAAATTTCTAATGGTAAATTCGACTTTTTAAGTTCACCATCTATCGATGATTTTGAAAATAAAAAAGCTAAACCTTCTGATCAGAAAAAGTATGTTGAATTTGATGGAAAACGTTTCGTTATCAACGGAGTTTCATTCTCAGGTTCGGGAGATATGTTCGTGAACGGGCAGGATTTCAAAAAAATAACTTCAGGCAAAAACAAAGGCGAGCGTAGTTACAAAGGAGTTTATATGTTCCAGTTTGACGCTTCCGGAAATTTGAAAAAGAATTACGGAGTGTTCTTAGATCAGAAGAAAACTTCTGGATTGTTTAATAGCGCGCCGCTTACTTCAGATATGTATCCGTCCAGAAGTACAGTTCAGGAATCTGCCGATGGTAAAAATCTTTACTGGCTAATGCGTATGGTTCGCAGCATTCACAAAGAAAGCCATACAACTTACGGACTTTACTCTAATACAACTACAACAACCTGGGAGCCTCTTTTCAATATGGAGTATGGTTCTATTAATGTTGCTGATGGAAAATTATCAAATTTCAATATCCTTGGCGAGAGCGAAAAAAAGAATTTCTATTTGTTTAAGAAAACAGATAGTGCTCAAATGGGACCTTATACTTTTATGTTTAGTGAAACCGAAAAAGGTGATAAGATCTTAATCTCACGACTCGATTTAGCCAAATAATTATCAAACTGAAATGGGGGCTTTAGTCCCCATTTTGCTTATATAAGAATATGAAATTACTTCTTACTTTACTTTTAGGCTTAGCCCAACTATCTTTTGCACAGGATATATATGCGCCCGTGAATATTGGATCAAAGGTCAATTCAAAATTTGCCGAACTCTCTCCATATCTGTCGGCAGATGGACGTGAAATGTATTTTTTACGTTCAATGCCCAGAAAAGGAGCTTCAGAAAATGTACAGAGTTTATGGTATTCGCGTATGGATGAAAAGGGTGAATGGGGTGTAGCTAAATATATGGCTCCGCCATTTAACGTGGGTTTAAGACATTCATCAGTAGATGGAATCTCAACAGATAACAACGTTATCTTAATCAAAGGTTATTTCATTAACGGAACCCGGTCTGACACGTTTGGTTATTCATTAATAAAACGCGAAAACAATACCTGGAAAAATCCGGAAGGGATAGAAATTGATAATCTGAATGGTTTAAGGCACGGCCAATATGTAGGCGCCCAGATGACTCCGGATAGTAAAGCGATACTAATTTATTTTAGTGAAGCACAAGGCAGCAAAAACAATGATCTATACATCTGTTTTAAAACGGGTGATAAACATTATTCGGCTCCAAAATATTTGAAAGAACTAAACACACAATATGATGAATCGGGTATGTTCCTGGCATCTGATAACCGCACGTTATATTTTTCTAGCGACAGAAGCGGAGGTTTAGGCGACAACGACATTTATAAAACTACCCGCCTTGATAATAAATGGGACAAATGGTCGGAACCAATTAATATGGGGCCAACAATTAATTCAGACAAATGGGATAATTATTTTACAGTTGATGCCCGCGGTGAATTTGCTTATATGGTTAGTTCTAAAGAAGGCGGACAAGGTGAAAGTGATATCGTAAGAATAAAACTTAAAGAAGAATTAAAACCACAGCCTGTTATTTTGATTAAAGGTCTGGTGATTGATAAGTCTACAAACAAACCAATTGAAGCTGGCATAAAATACGATGAGTTGAAATCTGGCAGAAATGAAGGAATTGCTATAAGTGATGCCGTGACCGGAGCTTATCAAATTTCGTTGCCTTACGGCGAAAACTACAGCTTTAATGCTTCCGCAGAAAATTATATCTCCATTTCAGACAATATAGATCTAACCAAAATATCAGATTTTAAAGAGATAACGCGAAATTTGTATTTAGTGCCTATTGCTAAAGGCCAGGTTGTTCGGATAAACAATATCTTTTTTGATACCGGAAAATCAGACCTTAAATCCGAATCCTTTCAGGAACTTAACCGGCTTGCCGAATTGCTTCAGAAAAGAGATAAACTGGAAATTGAGTTAGGCGGCCATACAGATAATGTTGGCTCGGATGATGTTAACTTTAAACTATCGGCCCAGCGGGCTATGGCAGTTCAAAATTATTTATTGGCAAAAGGAATTTCTGCAGCCAGGATAAAATCGGCGGGATACGGAAAAACCAAACCCGAAACCACGAATGATACAGAAGAAGGCCGGGCTATTAACCGGAGGGTTGAGTTTACTATTTTGAATATGTAAATCACTTGTCGGTCTAAAAGCAATACAGTTAAACCTATTTCGCGGCCGATGACAGTAGTAATGTGTATCTAAAATATAATTCGAAATAGATTATTAAGATTATACAATAAATTAGTTTTAACAGCCAATATCGGGAAGCTCTTAAAGGAGTTTCACGATATTTTAATTTTAACAATCAGGTTTTATTTGATTTAATTGGGATGGCGATCTGAATACAAGTGCCTTTACCAATAACGGATTCAAATGCGCAGATACCTTTAAGTGCTTGTGTACGGGCATTGATATTCTTTAAACCATAGCCCTCACGCGTTAGAGAAAAATCAAAGCCGATTCCATTATCCCTTACACTCAAATTCAGGCTGTCATCACTATAACTTAAAGCAAGTTGTATCCGGGAAGCCCGAGCATATTTAAAAGCATTACTAACGGATTCTTGTATGATACGAAACAAATTAGTTGCCGCAAGTGAATTAAGCACACAGTTTCCCTCGCCCGAAATTACCATCTTCACCTCCGGGTTAGCCGCCTGGTAGGGTCGGATATAATCGCGAAGCTTAACCAGAAATTCGTCGAGGCTTACTTCCTGTTTATTGATGAGCCAAACGGTTCGCCTGAGCTCAGAAATAGTGTTCTGAGTTATCTTTCGCGTTTCAGTTAGTATACTATTGTCACCAAAAGAATCATCCAGATTTTGTATAGATGAGTTTATGAAAGTTAATTGCGAGCCAATATTATCATGCAGTTCCCTGGATATCCGAAGCTTTTCTTCCTGTAACTGATTCCTGGCATCAGCACTTGCCAACTTCAGATTAAATTCATTCTCCAGTTTAAGTTTTTGTTGTTTTATTCTTGAATTTCTAAAAACAAGAATCATTAAACTGCCGATTGCTATTAAGCCTAATACGGCATAATTGAGTAAGTTATTTTTCCGTGTAATCTCAAGTCGACTTTGCAAAAATTGAGCTCGGGCTTTTGCAAGCGCTTTCTCTTTTTTCTCAGATTCAAATTCCTCCTGAAGTTTTGCTACTTCTTTTGTGTTTTCAAGATTTATAAAATCGTTTTGTGCCTTAGAAAACTGTTTGTGGTATTTATAAGCTTTATCGAAGTCTTTGCTTCGCGATGCATTTTCTGCAAGGTTATCCAAGGTTTCGTAAATAAGTTCCTTAGCATCTATTTTGGTTGAAATGCTTAAAGCTTTGTTCAGATAAATCCGGCTTTCTTCAAGCCGTCCCATCTCGGTTAATAAGTTGCCAAGATTGGTGCTGATAGCGGCTGTTAGCCAGGCATTATTTGCCTTATCAGCATAAATGACCGATTGTTTATAGTACCGGGATGCATCATCAAATTTCTTTGTGACTTTTGATAAGATTGCCAGGTTATTGTAGGTTAAGGCAATCCGCGGATTAATAGTTGCTTTGATATATATTTTTAAAGCATGGTTGTAAACTTCAGAAGCTTTTTTATAATTATTTTGCTGTTCGTAAACGGTCCCTTTATTATTTAAACAGTCAGCTTCGGTTATCCTGTCTTTACCTTCAATGGCCAGTTGTTGCGCCATATCGTAATAGTATAAAGCTTTTGGTAGATTCTTCCAGCTTAAAAATACAGCACCTATATTTTTATTGACTTTCGCTTTTAGCGATAAATTATTTACGCCAGGTATTGAAAGTGCTTTTTGGTAGGCGTTTATTGCACTTACATTATTTCCCAAATCGGCATAAGATTTCCCGATTTCGTTGTATGCAGATGCGATGAGGGGATTATTATTTTTCTGCGAAGCTAATATTATCAGTTCTGTGAAGGTTTTTATGGCTTCTTTAAACTGGCCTTCAGTAGCGTATGCGGTGCCAAGTTCGAAATAGATGTCTTGTTTTTTAGAAGCAGAAGCCTTTTTTAATGCTTTGGATAAGCTATCAACGAGGGTTGCACTCGAAATTAAGGGGAGAAATAATAAGAAGGAGAATAAATATTTCACACTTAATTATCTTATCGGAGCAATAAAGATAAGATATGAAATTAAACCCCAAAACGACTCAACCTAAAGTTTAAACAATAGGTGTAGGCGTATTAACTTACACTAATCTGCATTTTATTATCAACCAACTGCTCCGATTGAGCTTTTAAGTAAATAAGGAATTTGGTGCCCTTGCCCGGTTCGCTCTCTACCAAAATGCTTCCATTTGCTGCATTGATAATTTTCTTAGCCAGGTACAAGCCAATTCCCTGCCCCTCAATGTCGTGATTAAGACGGCCATACATTTCAAATATGGTGTTTAGCTTGCCTTTTTCGATCCCAATCCCGTTATCTTGAATGCATAAAACAATGTTGTCATTTAAAATGCTGCTGCTGATAGTAATCTCTGGAAAATCATTGTGCGAAAATTTAAGAGCGTTTGAAACCAGATTATAAATAATACTGCGTAAATTTTTCTTCGAAAAACGAATATGAGATATTTCAAACCGTCGATTTATTACCGCTTTAGAATCCGCTATCTTATCTGTAAGACTCCATTCCACATTATTCAATAGTTCGTCCAGATCAACCATTTCGCTCATATCCTGTTCAAGTTTCCCTATAACAGAAATGTCTTTAATCAGTCCACGGAACTTTTTTATGGAGGTGTTTATAATAGTTACAAATTTCGACAGCTGAGGATCAGTAATCGTTATTCTATTCATCACATCAATGCTGTTTTCAATATTGCTGAGCGGTGCGAGCAGATCATGAGATGCTGAATGAACAAAATTATCCAGATCTTCATTTATACGCGTTAAACTCTGGTTCTTTTTATCGAGCTCTACCTGAGTGTTTTTTAATTGAGTAATATCGTTAAACGTTATAATCGCACCATTTATCTGGTTATCTGCCTGTTGCAGGTAAGGCATAGTCATTATCTGGTACCATCTCCCGTCATTAGATTCAATTTCTTTGGTAATAATAATCCCTTTACTAATTACTTCTTTAATGTCTTCGATAAAGGTTTCGAATTTAATATTAGTAGAGATATTGCTCAGCGGCCTGCCTAAATCGCCGGGGAGAAGGTTGATATGTTTCACCGTACCCGCAGAAAATCTCATTAACAGTAAATCTTTATTAACAAATAGCTGTCCGTTTATATTACTTCTGAAATAATTATTCAGATCATCATTAAGCTCTAAAAGCTCTTTGTTTTTCAGCTGATAATCAGAGTTTATGGTATGCAGTTCTTCGTTTACCGATTGCATTTCCTCGTTAGAGCTTTGCATTTCCTCATTTGCCGATAGCAGTTCTTCGTTAAAAGATTGCATGTTTTCGTTTGAAGCATCCAGCTGGAGATGAGTAATGAAGCTTATCTTTCAGCTCCTTCAATTCTTCTTCCAGATTAAGGGTGTATTGATCGAGGTAGATCTTTTCATCAAATACATTTTCAGTCGGCGGGCCATCAAACTGATCAGGAGAAATGCTTAATAATAACAAATTTCTGCTATCCTTATTTACTATTAAGGGACTTACAGAAAGCGTAACCTTTATTAAAGATGCTTCTTCTTCGAGTTTTATCCCGCTTACCGTTGATTTTTTATTGGTCTTAAGAACCTCTGCGCTTAAAGTATTAAAAGCTACTGCTAGTTGTCTGGGTAAAAGATCAGTAAGATTGGAAGTAAAGTTTTTTTGCAATAGGTATTTGGTGGTATCTCCGAAAGTGTTTACTACCTGATTATGCTCATCAATACATATTAAAAGGCACTTTAAATCCTTCAAAAGACTTGCGTGAACCGATTCTGTGATTGTGTGATTTTGATGATCTTGTTGTAAATTGACAGAGGAAGTATTCTTTTTAGTATTTAGAAGCGGTAACGAGAACGCATCAAATCGTACAGCGGGCTTTGTTTCCAGATTTTTATAAACCTTATGTTTCTTATCACAAACTTCAAGGTTATCAAGTATTGAGACCGGGTTTTCACTAGATCCTAAAAATAAGTAACCTCCCATTCTGAGGCCAAACTGTAACATAGACAGTACCTTTTTTTGTAGAACCGGGGTCATGTAAATAAGCAGGTTTCTGCAACTTATTAAATGCATATTGCAATACGGAGGGTTTTTACACAGATCGTGCTGCGCAAAAATTACCATTCTGCGTATTTTAGGTTTTACCCTATAAGTATCCCCTTCTTTAAGAAAATAATTCTCAAGTCTTTCGGCCGATAGACGGTTTTTTATATCCTCGTTATAAACGCCTTTTCCTGCTATAACCAGAGCCGGGTTATCAATATCAGTAGCAAATATTTTTACAACCTGTTCTTCGGTGTTGTCATTTAGCTGCTCATGTATCATAATGGCCAGCGAATATGCTTCTTCGCCCGTAGCGCAGCCGGCTACCCAAATTTTTAATTCTTCGCCCGGAATTAGTTTTGAGAGCAGATCTGGAATTGCCGAATTTTCGATGAATTTAAAGGCCTCTTTATCTCTAAAGAAAGCCGTTACGCTGATCAAATACTCCTGCGTAAGATCTTCTACTTCCTGCGGTGTAATTTTTAAAAAATCGAAGTAGCTTTTAAGTGAATCAAAGCCATTATTTAAAGCTCTTCTTTTAGTTCTTCTAAGTATGGTGGTTTGCTTGTAGTCCGAAAAATCGAGCGGTGATTTCTCCCGGATCAAATCCACTATTAATTTTATTTGCTTGTTATCCTCATCCTCATCTGCTTTTGTAGTTTTCGTTTTAGTAACGTAATCCTCTATTGCCTGCGGCATTAAAGCCGGTTCAAGAATAAAGTCTATTAGCCCGGTTGAAATAGCACTGGTTGGCATGCTCCCGAATTCAGCAGTTTTCGGGTCGCGGGCAATTGTCATTCCTCCGGCTTTTTTAACAGATTCGATTCCTTCGGTTCCGTCAGATCCCAATCCCGAAAGGATTACAGCAATGGCTTTTTCGCCACAGCTTTCTGCCAGAGAATTAAAAAAAGTATTAATAGTTAAATGCGGACCTTTTCTTGATTTGCTCTTCAGATAAAGTTTGTCGCCCTTTATAGTCATAAACTTATCATGAGGGATAAGATAGACCTGATTGGTTTGGATCGACATGCCGTTTGTTGCCTCATTAACTTCGAGCTTGCTGTGGCGGGCCAAAAGTTCAACCATCCTGCTTTTAAAATCCTGTGACAAATGCTGAACGATTACGTAAGAAACTCCATCAAGCGGGGTATGGTCAAAAAATAAATTTATTTCCTCCATACCTCCGGCCGAAGCACCAATTGCGATGATGTGATGTAGTTTACTTGTTTTCATGAGAGTTCAATTAGGGGATTATTATTTTTTGCCGGAAAATAATGGTGCTATTTCTTTTTTGGAGAGGGCGGATCGATTTTCGATACCGAGTTCTTCCCACTCTGATAATCTGACGGTGCTTTTTTTGCTCCTGTACCAGCTTCTTTTTTATGGTTCTTACTGCCTTTGTCTTTGCTCATAATACTTTCGTTTTTATTGTTGGTAATTTAAAAGGGCGGGATTATAATCTCGTCTAAGAAATCCTTCATTAAATTAACATTTAATACCATTCATCATTTCATTGCAAGCTTTAAAGGAAGTAATAGCAAAACCCAATTCTCCATAATTTTTGTCTGATAAAAGCTATGTAAGCTTAAGAGACCGGATCAGATGAGGTAATGCTTAAGTAGAAATTAGATTGAGGGTGTAAAGCTTTTTCTTAAAGGTAATGTTATTTACTGGTATCCAGCATGTATTAAATTTATTAATAAATTATAAACCTGCTTTTTTATTTTTTCAAATTAAAGAGCTAAAGATGCGATTAGAGCAACAAAACAACCTTTATTAATAATCTTACGAAACGAATCAACAGAATATCGACCGTGATTATTGGGTTTATTACTTTCAATCTAACATTTTAACCGCTTTGTGATATAAGTCATTTTTTCAATGAAAATATATTCCGCTATTTGAAAATAGAAGATAGGTATGTCTTTTATTAAAAATTCAAAAAATTAGATATGGAAAGTGTTTTAACTCTGGATGTAACTCAAATCGAGCCACGCTTTAAGCATCCTCAAATATTCGAGAAATTTGATTCTTTAAATCCAAACCAGGCATTCATTATTCATAACGACCACGACCCAAAGCCGCTATATTACCAGTTGCTTGGTGAAAGGGGCAACGTGTTCACCTGGGAATATCTTTCAAACGGTCCGGAGTATTGGGAAGTCAAAATTGGTAAGATAGACGCAACTGTGCCACACGAAACAATTGGCGAAATGGTAGCAAAGGATTACCGAAAAGCGCAGGTTTTCAAAAAGCTGGGTATTGATTTTTGTTGCGGAGGCAAAAAAACGCTCGACGAAGTTTGCAATACCAAAGGAATTGATGTTAAGGCTGTAGAAGCAGAGTTGGCTAATGTTCAGAACTCAGAGCCGGGTACGCCGCTGCCTTTCGACAAATGGGACCCGGGATTTCTTGCCGATTACATTATCAACACGCATCACACTTATGTAAGAGAAAACCTTCTTTTTATTTCCGAATTGGCAAATAAAGTAGCCAGTGTTCATGGCGACAGGCATCCGGAAGTTGTGGCCATTGCTCAGATTTTCAATGGTATTGCAAAAGACTTAGGCTTGCACCTGATGAAAGAGGAGAACATATTGTTTCCATTTGTTAAGCAACTCGCCGAAGCTAAAAAACAAAATATCCAAATTGCACTGGCCGCATTTGGTTCTGTTGATAATCCCACCCGGATGATGGAAATGGAGCATGAACAGGCTGGAGAAGAAATGTTCGCAATTCGGGAAATAACGAAAAATTACACCCTTCCTGAAGATGCCTGCACATCATTCACAATACTTTATAAAAAACTACAGGAGTTTGAAAATGATTTGTTTAATCATGTTCATTTAGAGAACAACATCCTTTTTCCAAAAGCTATTCAGCTTGAAAAGGAATTGATACTTCGATAAAAACCGGGTGTTATGAAACGTAATGAGAACCTGATAGAATTATCGCGCGACCACCACCACGACTTGCTTTTGGGGTGGAAAATAAAAACAGGATTAAAGCGCAATGTGCCTGTAGATGAAATTGCAAATTACATCGTCCACTTTGCCAGGCAATCTTTATTCCCGCATTTTGAAGAGGAGGAAAATAAGGTTCTCATTTACCTGGAGAAAGCAAACCCATTTTATCAGCGAACTATACGGGAACACTCCGAAATCCGGCAATTAATAAACCAGCTCAGCATAAAGAGCCTGACCGATGCATCGCTCCTCACCAATTTTGCCGATACGCTCGAAGCCCATATTCGCTTCGAGGAGCGGGAGCTTTTTCCATATATAGAGAATGTATTATCCATGCTGCAATTAGAGCAAATGGGTAAAGAGATAGCCGAGTTGCACCAGCCTTACATAGAAACTTATTCCAATGAATTCTGGACTAATTAAAATTACACCTCAAACTAAAATCTCAACCTTGATTAAGGCCAATGCTTTAGTTGTTGAGGCGCTGGCAACACTCAATCCACATTTTACAAAACTTAGGAATCCGGTTCTCAGAAAGCTATTGGCTGGCAGAGTTACTATTAGCGATGCATGTAAAATTGCTAATTGCAAGATGGATGACTTTATGCGAAGCATGAAGGATATAGGTTTTGAAACCAGTACTACCGGGGCAAAAGATGCGCCTATCAGGATTGAAAATAAATCAGTGGTTTTTAACTGTCACGATGCACTCGAATTGGATGTACGCCCAATTTTGTCAAATCGGGAAGACCCTTTAAAAGCGATACTGGAGGCAACTGATAGGTTGCAGCCTAACCAGTGCCTTAAGATTTTAAACACATTCGAGCCGCTGCCGCTGATTGCATTACTGGCAAGAAAAGGTTTTCAATACCGCATAGACCGCCCGGAGCCCGAATTGGTAATCACCTGGTTCGTAAAAACGCCAGGCCAGCAACTTGATTTGAGCTTAAGCGACGATGTTTCCCCGATTGATTTTGAGCCAGATTTCGACCAGGCGCTTCAATCCTTCAATCCTCCTAAGCTTCATATAATTGATGTCAGGGAATTGGAAATGCCAATGCCCATGTTAACTATACTGGGTTATCTTGAGGATTTGCCTGCAGATGAGGCCTTGCTTGTGCATCATAAAAAGGTGCCTGTATACCTTCTGCCAGAATTGAAAGAGAAAGGCTTTAGTTATCTTCTACAGGAGGCAGGGGAAAAAGAATTGAACATGTTAATCTTTAAAAAATGAGCACCCTGATTAAGCAGCCGCCTTCATTGTACAACCTGGTAATCTCGCATTACCTGGTTTCGGCTTTGGCATTTGTTGCTTTGGCTGTGATGGTGCTGTTTTCTTCTGATACGCTTCAGGGCCATTACTTTCATCCAAAATTACTGGCTATTACTCACACTGCCGCTTTAGGATGGGGTACGCTGGTTATTTTTGGTGCTTGCTATCAGTTACTTCCGGTAATTCTCGAAACAGAACTGTTCAGTTATAAACTCGGCTGGACGAGCTTTGCGCTGTTTGTAGTCGGTCTTGTACTCTTAGTTTGTGCCTTCTGGGTATTCGACCCGGGCTTGTGCATGCAGGCCGGAAGCCTGTTCTTACTCAGCGGCATTTCCTTATTCAGTCTAAATACCTTCATCACCGCAAGGAAAGTTAAAAGGCAAAATATTTACCAGGAGTTTATCATAACCGCATGTATTTGGCTCATCGCAACTGCAGTTCTTGGAGTGATGATGGTGTTTAATTTTCAACATCCATTTTTACAGCAAGACCATCTTCAATTCCTGAAACTACACGCCCACATGGGTATTGGCGGCTGGTTTCTTATGCTGATAATTGGTGTAAGCGCCAAGCTTGTGCCCATGTTCCTGGTATCAACACAGCAAAAATCTTCCTACTTACATTACAGTTATTACCTCCTTAACGCTGCGCTGATTTTGTTTCTGCTGGATACCTATTTCAATGGTATCAATTTCAAAACCTACTTTATTGCCGCGCTGGCATTTGCGAGTGTGGTATTCTGGCTGGCTTATATTTTCTATTGTTTCAAATCCAGAATGCGCAAAACCGTTGATGTGCCTATCTGGCATACGCTGCTATCGTTTTTTCTACTGGCTACCGCGATGGTGATAATCCCGTTTATAATTTATTACCAGCTGGCAGGGAATCCATTATCGATACAGAGTACCCAGTTATATGGCACAATGATTTTTATGGGTTGGATAAGTTCGCTTATTCTCGGGCAATCTTTCAAAACGCTGCCTTTTATAGCCTGGGTTAAGCATTATCAGCACCTGACGGGAAAAACGGCTACCCCTATGCCCGCAGATTTATATAATAAGAATTGGTTGAAATGGCAATTTGTATTCTTCTGTGTTTTCCTGATTTGCATCTATTCAGGATTGCTTTTCCGGTCGCCAATCTTGATTCAAACCGGACTCATTTGTTTTTCCCTAACCGCATTGGTTTATATCGCCAATTTGCTGCTAATCATTTTCCACAAACCCGATTCTAAGTATGGAACCCTTTGATATTACCGACAAACAAAGCTTCCAGAAAATGGAGATTTTAGAGACGCTTCGCCTGGTTATAGACCCGGAGCTCGAAATCAATATTGTGGATATGGGCTTAATTTACTCGGTAACGTTGAAAGGCGAGGGAAAAATTATCTCCATCGAGATGACTTTATCCTCTCCTAATTGTCCGATGGGAGCATCTATTGTAGGAGCTGTACAAAATTGTCTGGAACATTATTTTCCTCACTACAAAACTGAGGTTCAGTTGGTATGTGAACCCGCCTGGTCGTCCGATTTGATAACCGACGAAGGAAAGCGTTTACTTGAAAGATGATGGCTAGTTGGGTAGGAAAGATAGATTTTTACACGCCTGGTTTTCGCCAACTTTATTGTGCTAGCCTTGTTGGGAACGGTGCTTCGTTACATGCTAAACTTTCCCTTGCCCAGCCTTAGCTATTTAAATATTCTTCATGCCCACTCTCATTTTGCATTCTCAGGATGGATTTTTATGGCTTTGGCCCTTTTAATTACCCGGGAGCTGGCGCAGCAAGGTTCACTTCAATTCAATTGGATATTGTTGCTTGTTTTAATCAGTTCTTTTGGGATGCTGATTAGCTTTTCCTTGCAAGGTTATAAAGCTGTTTCAATCATATTCTCTACCCTTTTTTTATTTCTTACCTATTGGTTTGGCTTTCTCGCTTACCGCAGATGGGATGTTTCAATAGGAGGAAAAATCTCCTGTATTTTGATGAGAGCCGGTATATGGTTTCTTGTGATTTCATCTTTAGGTCCCTACGCATTAGGAATTTTAAAAGCATCCGGAAACAAGGGAATCATCTATCAAAACTCGATTTATTTTTACTTGCATTTCCAGATGAACGGCTGGATGTTTTTTTGCTCTCTTGCTTTAATTGCGAATATATTTCTTAGTACAACTGGCTCAGATTACAAAGGAGTTGCTCCCTGGCTATTTGTGTTTATCATCTCTACTGTTCCACTTTTTTTGATTTTCACTCTATGGTCAAAACCGCCTGCCTGGGTGTTTCTGGTAGCTTTTATCGCTGCCTTAATGAATGCAATAAGCTGGTTTGCTATTTTGCTAAAGTTGCGCAACCTAGGTCGGGGTTTCCCTTTACTTATCAAAATGGCCTTACTGGCGGTCTCGATTAAGGTGTTATTTCAACTACTGGTTTGTGTCCCTCAAATAGGTGAGTGGACATTCTCTAATCGCAATTTGATTATCGGCTATGTGCATCTTATTACACTCGGTTGCGTTAGCCCGGTCATTATCAGTCAGTTTACAATAGGGTTAAACTCTAGGTCTGTCAACTATGCCCACTGGTTTTATATTTCAATAACTATTGCCTATTTATTTCTTCTGTTTATTCAGCCAGTGCTGAGTTCTTTCGGCTTCATATTTCCTCATTATCAATATTGCCTTTTGGCTGCTTCTCTACTTTTCTGCTTGTGGGGACTAATCTATTATAAAACAATCTTTAAAACTCAATCCAGTATTTCCATGCTTCCCTTAAAAAATTATCGCAATCAACACTAAAACTGTTTTTATGAAATCAACAACTAAACTTTGGATAACCTTCGCGCTTGTTGTAGGATTATCCTTTTCAGTACTTATTTATTATGGGTTTGAGATATATCAAAAAGCTCCACCCATTCCTGTTACAGTAGTTACTACAGAAAACGTAGAAGTTTTTTCTGGCCAGGATATTAAAGATGGCCAGAATGTATGGCAAAGTATGGGCGGACAAGAAGTTGGCTCTATCTGGGGGCATGGTGCTTATGTGGCTCCCGATTGGACAGCCGATTGGCTGCACCGCGAAGCCTTATTTATTTTAAATTTTTGGGCGCAGCAAGACCACAAAACAACTTATGAAAAGTTAAATGACGAGTTGAAAGCCGGCCTTCAAACCCGCCTTCAAAAAGAATTGCGTGTAAATACGTACAACCCGGAAACTAAATTATTAACCATTTCGCCATTGCGTGCTATGGCATTTGAGCATTTGCGAGGATATTATTCGTCGCTATTTACCGATGACCCCGCCTTTGATAAGCTTAGGGACGATTATGCGATTCCAAAGAATGCAATAAAAGACGCTAATCGAATGCGTCAGATGAATACATTCTTTTTCTGGGCAAGCTGGGCATGTGTTACGAACAGGCCGGGTGAAACCGTATCCTACACTCACAACTGGCCGCCGGATAAACTTATAGGAAATGTGGCGACGGGTGATTTAATTATGTGGACGGGCTTTAGTGTAATCGTGCTTCTTCTCGGTATCGGAATTTTAGCGCTTTACAATGCTAAAACTAACGAAGGAGAACATGAAGAAACTGTCCCCGAAACCGACCCTTTGATGAATAGCTCATCTACACCATCTATGCGGGCCACTCTAAAATATTTCTGGATTGTATCTGCACTAATGTTGGTCCAGGTTATTCTGGGTGTTGTAACGGCACACTTTGGGGTTGAGGGTGGAGCTTTTTATGGTATTCCGCTGGACGAAATTATGCCCTATTCATTAAGCCGAACATGGCACGTGCAGCTTGGGATTTTCTGGATTGCCACATCATGGCTCGCTACAGGTTTATATATTGCGCCGGCTGTTTCAGAATATGAACCGAAATATCAACGCTTAGGTGTGAATGTGCTATTTTTTGCCCTTCTGATTATTGTAGTTGGTTCTATGATTGGCCAATGGTACGGAGTAATGCAACGTCTTGGTTTTGTAGAAAACTTTTGGCTGGGCCACCAGGGCTATGAGTATGTTGATTTGGGCCGGTTATGGCAAATATTCCTGTTTGTGGGCTTGTTCTTATGGCTGTTCCTGATGGTGCGCGCATTGTTGCCGGCCTTAAGAAAAAAAACCGGAAGCCGCCACCTGCTAATTATGTTTATTATCGCCTCATCAGCTATAGCGCTATTTTATGGTGCTGGTCTTATGTGGGGACGTCAGACTAATCTTGCAATTGCAGAATACTGGCGCTGGTGGGTTGTTCACCTTTGGGTGGAAGGATTTTTCGAAGTGTTCGCTACGGTGGTAGCAGCGTTCTTGTTTGTAAGAATGAAATTGCTGAATGAAGCTTCTGCAACACTCAATGTGATTTTTGCTACTATTATCTTTCTTTCCGGCGGGATACTGGGAACTTTCCATCACCTTTATTTTTCCGGAACACCGAAAGCAATTATGGCGCTTGGTGCCAGCTTTAGTGCACTTGAAGTAGTTCCTTTGGTTCTGATTGGTTACGAAGCTTATCACAATTATCGCTTAAGCGGTAAGAAAGGCTGGGTGAGCGGATATAAATGGCCGATTTACTGTTTGATTGCTGTAGCCTTTTGGAATTTTCTTGGTGCAGGTATCTTTGGTTTTATCATCAATCCGCCAATTGCGCTGTATTATATGCAGGGATTAAATACAACACCTCTGCACGGACACACCGCGTTATTTGGAGTTTACGGAGTTTTAGGTATCGGACTAATGTTGTTCGTGCTTAAGGGTTTATACCGCCAAAACGTATGGCGCGACGGATTAATCGGTTTTGCCTTTTGGTCAATCAATATTGGCTTAATGCTTATGGCATTGCTGAGTTTACTTCCAATGGGGATGCTTCAGGCTATCGCAAGTGTAAACGAAGGAATGTGGTATGCCCGTTCTTCCGAATTTATGCAGCAGCCGGTAATGGAAACATTGCGCTGGTTGAGGGCTATAGGAGATACTATTTTTGCTATTGGTACCATAGCATTAGCGTTATTTGTTATCGGACTAAAGTTTGGCTGGAGCTTTAAGAAAGATGAATTCGATATAAAACCTTCAGAATAAGTATCTGGCAAAGCAAAAGTGCAATTTGTACTTTTGCTTTGTATTTATTCTATACGAATTATGGATTTAAGTTTGAAATAGATGGTGTTGTCCAAATCATGCGAGTATGCCATAAGAGCTTCGATTTATATCGGATTCCAAAGTGATAAGGGCGAAAAAGTTGGAGTTGTCGAAATTTCTGAGGCGATAGAATCTCCCATTCATTTCACCGGAAAAATCCTTCAAACCCTTTCAAGAATGAAAATTATTTCATCTTCAAAGGGCCCGAACGGAGGCTTCTTTATTAGCGATGCAACAGCCGTCTATCTTATTGATATTGTGCGGGCGTTGGATGGAAACGAATTGTTTAGCGCCTGTGTAATGGGTTTGAAAAGCTGTTCGGATTCTAAACCTTGTCCCATGCATAACCAGGTTAAGCCAATCAGGACTCAGCTTCTTATCGAGTTCAGTAAAAAGTCTGTTTACGAAATGGTTCAAGAGTATAAAAAGGATAAATACTTTTTGAAATAAACTCATAACCAACCCACCTGGGTTCAATTCATGCAGGCGGGCAATTTCACGCAAAGAACGCAAAGTGAAAATAAGCAAAGAGCGCAAAGTAAAGCGCATTAATCTTCGCGGCCTCTGCGTGAACCTTCTTTGCGGACTTTGCGTGAAACCTTTTTGCCGGCCTCTGCGTGAACCTGCAGCCTCCAACTCAAACTACTAAGTAAAATCTATCACGTGGAAAAATGACCATCGTCATTATTTCCGAATCTGTGGCAGGTTACATTTGAATGTTGATACTTCAGAATAACCAAACGTTTAAAGTCGCCATACAGATAAGAACGGCATATCACCAACCATAACACGATGATTTACTCACAATACCCAATAAAGATTGACACCTCCTGATTCGCAATAAAAGATATTTATGTCTTTTATTTAGTCGTGTATAACAATAGAAAATCCAAATCAAATAATATGAAAAGTTTAAAGCAATCACTAATCGCGGCATTACTAGGCCTTACTACTTTGCTGGCGGCGTGCGGTGGAAATAGTACCGAAAGTTCTTCGTCTGAAGAGCCTTCAGCGGAAGCGCAAACAACTACTGAAGCTGCGCAACCCGCAGTTGTAGACCCTGATGCGAAAAGCACCAGTAAGGGTGTGGGTAAATTTACATCAGTCAAAATCGGGCCGATTGAAAAAGCACTATCCGAAAAGGGAGAAGTCATTTTCAACGCAAAATGCTCTGCATGTCACAAGTTAACGGATGAAAAAATCGTTGGTCCGGGCCTGAAAAACGTTACCCTGCGCCGCGAACCGGAATGGATAATGAACATGATAAGCAATCCTGAAGAGATGACCAAAAAAGACCCGGTAGGAAAGGCATTGTTCGAGA
>JANMZB010000436.1:0-1243 GCA_031382725.1 Sphingobacteriaceae bacterium
AAAAATACCGACATCCAAGAAATGCTGGATTGGGATATATCGCCAAGCTCGTCGTGGGGAGAGTGCTATTCCTCAAAGAAAGTTTGGATTGAGCCTCCGTTAGCAAGTGAAAAGAGCAAATTTTTGCGGCAAGGAGAGAATATTCTTTTTGATCGTCAATTTGATGGCTCACCTGACAATCGAGACTACTATGAAATCTCTCAAAAGCTTACACATATTTTAGGAATTCACCTCGTACCGGAAAGAAAAGCTTGGTGCGATCTGGACAAGTTTGGCGATATTGAAGATGTAATTAAAATCACCGATTTAGATTCTGCAAATAGAAAAGGAACAATAATTTCCATCCAGAGGAAAGCTTTAGAAAAGTATTCTACGTTAACCGATTCTACGCTTTTGAGAATGTTTGATTTCACCCGGTATAAACACGGAAGTTTCACCGGTTGGGGCAAAGGTAAAGAGACTGCGCTCAAAGGCGAAAATATTTTCGGTCATCTTGTTGTTCAATCCGGTTATGGAAGTTATGCGCGAGGTATTCAATTAGCAGATATTAAATTCGATAAGCAAAAATTAGTGGATGAAATGTGGAGACGTTCTCCTTCTCAAGACACAAAAAAATATGCGACCTTTATTGCAGAAAACTGGAAAAATAAAGTTATCGAAGAAATTTCCTGCAATCCTTCAACATTAGGAAATTATTTTGTTGAATCCGATTTTCCGCACGGATTGTCACCCGCCTTTTTCCGACCGGAAGTTTTATTGAAATACAAAGCAGATAGAGAAAAGTATCAACTTAAAAACAGGTCTGTAAGTTGTCGAGGATCATGGGAATTAAAAACCTTTGATATTAATGAAGCAGGACAAATTCATACTTACTTAATTTATTTAGCCAATCTTCCCTATGAAGAGCAATTACATTGGAAACAGTATAATGAAGCACCAAAAGCTCCTATTTCACCAAGAGCTTATAAAACTGATTTTGAAGGATCTTGGGATGAAACTTACGATCCATTAGAGAGTCTGAAACATAAACTTTATGATCTTGACCAAGCAAAAGTTAAATGGTGGGTATTAAGAGATTCACGCGCTTTTGATAAAGTTCACTATCCATTTACTACCTCAAAAGATGAATGGGCGGAAGAAATTCTAAATCTCGACCAGCTTTTGATTGAAGGTCTGGTTGAAAAATGGCTGAGAGTGAAAGCACTGGAATTGGGAAGACCTAAAGATGACAAACAAAGATCAT
>JANMZB010000439.1:0-10550 GCA_031382725.1 Sphingobacteriaceae bacterium
AAAATACCAAAAGCGGCTTCGCCTTTTTCAACTGCCGATGCAACGGGATGAGCAAAGTCAGGATAGTCTGCTGAATCTGAACTATTAGTTCCGAAATCTTTCAACTGACTGTCTTGCAAAAATTCCTTTAATAGTTCTTTATATTCAAATCCGGCGTGATCTGAGCCAATGGCAATAGATAAGGGTTTATCCATGAATGATAGATTAATAATTTAATATACGAATTAGCCTTCAGAATAGAATGCGGCTTCTTTCTTTTTTCTGTTTTTTTCTACCCGTGCTGATACGATGATACTAAACTCGTACAATAAGAATAGTGGGAAGCTTACCGTCAACATGGTTATAAGATCAGGCGTAGGAGTAACTACAGCTGCAATGATCAAAATAAGAACGGTCGCGTACCTTCTGGATGCCTTCATAAAGGCCGGAGTCATAATGCCCAATTTGGACAAGATGTAAATTATTATTGGAAGTTCGAATGTAATTCCTGCACCGATACTCAGCGTAGCGACTGTTGACAAATAGGAATCAATTGTAATGGTATTTTTGATAACGTCACTCACCGTATAACTTGCCAGAAAGTTTATCGATAAAGGCGCAATAATATAATACCCAAATAACAGACCTGCTATAAATAATAAACTTGCAAAAAATACAAAACCAGATGCAGAGCTACTTTCCTTCTCGGTTAATCCGGGCTTCACAAAACGCCACACTTCATACAGAAGATAAGGGAAACCAAGTATAATCCCAATCAAAAGAGATGAATTTAATTGCAGGGTAAACTGACCGGCCATTTCAGTATTGATGATATCAAAACGGATGTCTTTAATACAAAAATCAGGACCGAGATTAAAACGCTCTGTTAAATCACACATCATTCGGTACGTCCAAAAAGTAGCTCTTTTAGGGCCTAGAATAATGGTGTCAAAAATGAAATCGTAATAAACGAAGGCGAGGATGGTAAATATTAAAATTGCAGCTGCGCTGCGAATTAAATGCCAGCGCAAAACCTCCAAATGGTCGAAGAACGACATTTCGGCTTCAAGAGTTTTACCTCTTTCTTTGATTGTTTCTACAAGGTCTTTACGTGGTTCTTCACTCATGATTAAAACAAAATGCCATTCTCATTATACGAGAATGGCATCTGATTAGATTTTTACTTCAGCCTTTTCATCGACAAATACAAAGCTTTCCATAAACTTGGTTGTAAAATTGCCGGCCCTAAAATTAGGGTCTTTCATCAATTTAATATGGAATGGTATAGTAGTTTTAATTCCTTCAATTACAAACTCACTTAAAGCCCGCTCCATAGTTGAAATGGCTTCTTCGCGGGTTTGTCCGGTACAAATCAGCTTCGCGATCATCGAATCGTAATTTGGTGGAACCTGGTATCCGGCGTACACGTGTGTATCTACACGTACACCGTGTCCGCCCGGCGAATGAAAATTTGTTATTTTCCCGGCTGCCGGTCTAAAATTCTGGTAAGGATCCTCCGCATTAATGCGGCATTCTATTGCATGCATTCTTGGAAAATAATTTTTCCCCGAAATTGGAACCCCCGATGCAACTCTTATTTGTTCTTTAATCAAATCGTAATTCACAACTTCTTCCGTAACCGGATGCTCTACCTGAATCCGGGTATTCATTTCCATGAAGTAAAAGTTGCGATGCTTATCTACTAAAAACTCAATGGTTCCGGCACCTTCATAGTTTACAGCTTTAGCACCTTTTACAGCCGCCTCGCCCATACGTTCACGCAATTCATCGGTCATAAAAGGAGATGGAGATTCCTCTACCAATTTCTGATGACGACGTTGTATTGAACAATCGCGCTCAGATAAATGGCTTACTGTTCCATACTGATCGCCGATAACCTGAATTTCAATATGCCTTGGATCTTCTACAAACTTTTCAAGATATAAACCATCGTTACCAAATGCTGCTCCAGATTCCTGACGTGCCGAATCCCAGGCATTCTCAAAGTCCTCGTCTTTCCAAACTATCCGCATACCACGACCACCACCTCCGGCAGTTGCTTTCAGTATAATCGGATATCCAATTTCATTCGCAATTTTGATACCCTCTTTAACATCTTCCAGCAAACCTTCAGAACCCGGAATTGTAGGAACGCCCGCTTTTTTCATGGTTTCCTTAGCCGAAGCTTTATCGCCCATATCGTTAATTTGCTCGGGCGTGGCACCAATAAACTTGATACCATAATCGCGGCAAATAGCCGAGAACTTTGAATTCTCTGAAAGAAATCCGTATCCGGGATGAATAGCATCTGCTGCGGTTAATTCTGCAGCAGCAATAATATTGGGAATATTTAGATAAGAATCTTTACTGGCTGGCGGTCCTATGCAAACAGCTTCATCAGCAAAACGAACATGCAAACTTTCGCGATCGGCGGTTGAATAAACGGCAATGGTTTTAATACCCATTTCCTTGCAGGTACGAATAATCCGTAATGCAATTTCGCCGCGATTGGCAATTAATATTTTTTTAAACATGCGCTATATAAATGTGCAAATATTAAAATGTGCAAATGTGCAGGTCATTTACATATCTGCACATTTGCACATCATTTAATTTGATCATGCGGGTTCTACCAGGAATAATGGCTGATCGTATTCTACCGGACTTGAGTTTTCTGAAAGGATTTTAACGACACGGCCAGAAACTTCAGATTCGATTTCGTTGAAAAGCTTCATTGCCTCGATAATACAAATTACCTGCCCAACTTTAATTTCATCACCCACATTTACAAAAAACGGCTTATCCGGACTTGCAGACCGATAAAACGTTCCAATCATTGGAGATTTTACAGTAATATATTTGGAGGTATCTTCTGATGTTGATGCTAACGGAGCAGCAGCTGTTGATGCAGGAACTGTTACCGCTGCAGAAACCGGAGCTACGGCTTGTGGTAGTGCCACCGGAGCTGCGGCCGGAGCGTTTGAAAATATTGGCGGCTGATTGGTTTTAATAGTGATCTTGAAGTCTTTTTCTTCAATTGAAACTTCATTTACACCTGATTTGGAAACAAATCTTATTAGTTCCTGAACCTGTTTAATATCCATTATTCCGATTTTGGTTGATTGTGAATTCAAAATTCAGAAATAAAACTCAAAAAGAAAGAGTTTTAAACCTTTTTATATTTTAGCTATTGTAAGCCCATTTTATATATATAGAGCCCCAGGTAAAGCCTCCGCCAAAGGCCGCAAGAATTATATTATCGCCTTTTTTGAGCTTCTTTTCCCACTCCCATAAGCAAAGCGGAATAGTACCATTTGTGGTGTTTCCGTAGCGGTCAATATTAATCATTACTTTCTCCGGACCAACCCCTGCCCTATTCGCTGTAGCGTCAATAATACGCTTGTTAGCCTGATGCGGCACAAGCCAGGCTATATCTTCAGGTTTTAAATTGTTCCTTTCGATAACTTCTCCGGCTACATCAGCCATATTTGTAACAGCAAACTTAAACACGGCCTGCCCTTCCTGATATGCAAAATGCTCTTTATTATTTATAGTATCAAAACTTGCGGGTTTTAATGAACCTCCGGCTTTGATATTTAACAGATGTTTACCAGAACCATCGCTTTTTAATAGCGAATCGATAATTCCATATCCTTCTGTATCAGGTTCAAGCAAAGCCGCTCCGCAGCCATCGCCAAAGATTATACAGGTTGTACGGTCTTCGTAGTTAACGATAGACGACATCTTGTCTCCACCAACAACCAACACTTTTTTATGTTTTCCCGATTCTATAAATTGAGCTCCGGTTGTTAAACCGAATAAAAAGCCCGAGCATGCAGCTTGAAGATCATAACCCCAAGCGTTTACTGCTCCAATTTTATCGGCAAGAATATTAGCTGTTGCAGGAAAAGGCATATCGGGCGTTGAGGTACAGAAAATGATTAATTCAATTTCTTCGGCACCAATTCCACGCTTTTCGAGAAGACCCAATACAGCGGGAACTGCCATATCAGAGGTTGCAAGGCCTTCGCCTTTTAAAATTCTTCGTTCTTTAATCCCTGTTCTGCTGGTAATCCATTCATCGTTGGTGTCTACCATTGTTTCCAACTCGTGGTTGGTTAATACATAATCGGGTACGTAACCATTAACTGCTGTTATAGCAGCGTATGTTTTTTGCATACTTCTTTCTGAATTATTTAAATGCAGAGGTTATTTTTTTAATCAGTTCTGTTTGGATCATGTTTCTTGATAAAAGAACCATGTTCTTTATAGCTTCTGGCGGGGAAATTCCATGACCGATAATTACCGGAGCGTTAACTCCAAGAATCGGACTACCGCCATATTGTTCATAATTGAATTTAGCAAAAAACTCGTCTTTAAAGCCTTTTTGCAGAGTGAGTACATAAAACGTCTCGGCAAGTTTAAGCATTACATTGCCTGTAAAGCCGTCGCATACAATAACGTCCGCTTTATCGTCAAATAAATCCCTTCCCTCAATGTTCCCCACGAAATTAAACATATTGGTTTCTTTCATTAAGGCATAAGTAGCCTGTGTTAACAGGTTTCCTTTTTCCTCTTCTTCACCAATATTTATTAAACCAACTTTGGGATTTTTTAAACCAAGAATATTTTCTGCGAACAGGCTTCCGATTATTCCAAACTGAAGAAGCACATCGGGTTTACAATCAGAATTGGCGCCAACGTCTAGCATCATTCCGAAACCTTCTTTTAGTTTAGGAACAATCGATGAAATAGCTGGGCGTATAACTCCGGGAATGGTTTTAACACTGAACATGGCTCCAACGAGCATCGCTCCGGTGTTTCCGGCGGAAGCAAAAGAATCAAGGTTTCCTTCTTTAAGCATGCGAAAACCAATGCTTATGCTCGAATCAGGCTTTTGGGTTATTGCCTTTGTAGGATGTTCACCCATACCGATTACCTCGGTAGTGTGAACAAATTCAAACTTATCAGGATCAAAATCTTTCTCCTTCAAAAATGGAAGAGCCTGATCTTTATCGCCAATAAGAACTATTTTTTGATGCGGTTCTAATGCATCGAAGGCGTCAATTGCTCCTAAAACTGCTGCTTTAGGGGCGTAATCGCCGCCCATTATGTCTAGGCCAATTCTCATTTAGCGTCAATTGCTTTTAATGGCAATGAACCCGCCTGCTTTTCGGGCAGGGCTATCATGAACCTGGATAAGTTTTTTACAAGTTTTAAGTTCATGATGGTTTCATCAAAATAAGTTTTCTTTTACCTGGTGATGAACCAGCCTGCTATTTCCAAGCAAAGCTTTCATGTGCAAATTAGAAATTAATTTCTTTCCACATGATGGTTTCATATTAGAAAATTAACTTATCCGATGGAAGTTGCTTCAACTAGTAGTTTACCTTTATAATATAGATTGCCATCTACGTTATAAGCACGATGAGGCAAATGAATTGCACCAGTGGTTTTACAGGTAAACAAAGTTGGCGCTTCGGCTTTGTAATGAGTTCTTCTCTTATCTCTTCTCGATTTGGATATTTTCCGTTTTGGATGTGCCATCGTCCTGTTGTTTTATTTATCGTTTTTTATATTCTTTAATGCTTCCCACCTTGGATCAGCATCGGTATTTTCTTCTTCTTGTTTTGTAGTCGTCGATAGCGAATTAAGCTTTTCAATCACCACCTTATCGCACCATTCTGTTTTGCCAACATCCGGACAACGATTGAATAAAGGTACAGCTAAATTAATGTATTCATAAATTAACTGAGCTACATCAATTTCGTGAGCATTTTTGTGCAGCACGATTATCTCATCAGTATTATCTTCCAGATTCTCATCATCCGAAAATTTCACTATTTGCCTTTCTTTTACATCTACTTGCGTAGGAAAATCAGAAAGACAAAAATCGCAATTTGAAAAAATCTCCCCCTTAATTTCGAAATGGAGTATAAGCATTGTTTCCTGCTTATCTAACTCCAGATCAGCCTTAAGTTTCCCATCTTTTACCAGAGAGTACTCAAACTCAGCAAAGAAACGCCCATCGATCTCAAAATCAAACTGGTGTTTTCCAATTTTTAATCCCGTAAAGGGTATTTTGTATTCCTGTAGCGATTTCAAAGCACGACAATTGAGCCTGCAAAGATAGGGAATTTAATTATTCGAGGGAAAGTTTTTTGGGGAAAAAGTCTGGAAGGTAAAATAGTCGGAAAGTAAGAAAAAGTCGGAAAGTCCGGAAGACGGAAATTAGTCGGAATGTCTGGAAGACAACTTGCCACTTTCGGACTTTCGGAACTCCCTACTTCCCAGCTTTCGGACTTTCTGACTTGCCAACTTTCGGACTTCCCGACTTCCCAACTTTCGGACTCAACTCAATCCCGATCCTTCGACAGCTTAGTAATCTTCAGCGGATTTGATGTAAGTTCCTGTAACTCCTTCCGACGCTTTACTATATTGATGGCTAAATACAATGCTTCCCGAAAGGAGGTTTCAGAAGCCATATTCTTACCAGCGATATCATAGCCGGTACCATGATCTGGCGAAGCACGCACAACCGAAAGCCCTGCTGTAAAATTCACACCTGTATGGAAAGCCTTCGTTTTAAATGGAATTAATCCTTGATCGTGATACATGGCGAGTACCGCATCGAACTTGGAACTTGCATCGGTAGCAAAAAAGGCATCCGCAGAATAGGGACCAAATGCGAAAATACCTTTATGATTTGCTTCTTCAATCGCCGGAATAATAGTCTCCAATTCCTCTTTTCCAATCAGGCCGTTATCACCAGCATGGGGATTTAAGCCCAACACAGCAATTTTCGGCTTTTGCAGCCAAAAATCGCCTTTAAGGCTGTTGTGCATTAGTTGTAGTTTAGAGAGTATAGAATCCTTATTTATGCTAGCCGCAACCTCAGAAACCGGAATATGCCCCGTTACTACACCAACCTTAAGATCCTCTCCCACCAAAAACATAAGGGAATCTGCCGCATTTGCCTTATGTTGAATATATTCGGTATGGCCCGGAAACTTGAACTCTTCATTTTGTATATTGTGTTTATTGATTGGCGCAGTTACCAATGCTTGCGTATCGCCGGCAATTAAATCGGCCACAGCCTTATCCAAAGACAGATAAGCGTACTTTCCACCAATTTCATTAACCAGCCCCGGTTCAATCTTAACATCTTCCTCCCAGCAATTAATCAAATTTGCACGTCTCGGATTCGCTTGATCGGGATGTGTAATTACATTAAAATTAAATTCGTGAAGCCCTAAAGACTTTTTATAAAACGAAGCTACTTTGGTGTTTCCATAAACAATGGGAGTGCAATAATCTAAAACCTTAGGATCCGAAAGTGTCTTTAAAATCACCTCCAGGCCTATACCATTCGTATCACCTATAGAAATCCCTACTTTAATTTTTTCGCTCATGGTTTATTAAATACAGGCCCTGCCAGATTTTGTGCAAAATAAAGAATTTGAACGGTTTGCCGCAATTGCATCTCGAGTTAATCTTAAAACGACTTAAATAATTCTTAAAAATATAGAAAAGCCAGAGCAGCTTTCATGGGTGCTGCAGTCCCGCTATTCATTCCAAATCCTCTCCGCCAGCTGGCGGATGCGGGTTTTCCATTCCTATCGGGTTTAAATGGGTTGGTAAACGCTTACATTGCTAAGTTTACGTAGTTTTGCGTCAAATTAAACCGATGACATCCGTTCGCGCTAAAAAGCATCTTGGTCAGCATTTCTTAACCGACAAAAATATTGCGTTAAAAATTGTCGAAAGCCTTAGGCCCGAGGGTAAATACACCCACGTGCTGGAAGTTGGACCAGGAATGGGGATTCTTTCTGACTTTTTATTACAGAAGAATGAATACGAAACCTCGCTTATTGATTTGGATTCAGAGTCTGTTCAATTCTTAAAAAGGAAATATCCGCAGCTTGGCGAGAGACTAATTAATGGTGATTTTTTGGAGCTGGACTTTAATAAAAATTTTGAGGGGCAATTAGGAATTATTGGCAACTTCCCTTACAATATATCTTCTCAAATTATTTTCAAAATTTTAGACAACAGAGACCTAGTTCCAGAAATGGTGGGCATGTTTCAAAAAGAAGTAGCCGAACGCTGTGCGGCCAAAGCAGGCAATAAGGTTTATGGAATACTAAGCGTACTCACCCAGGCTTACTATAAAGTTGAATATCTTTTTACAGTAAAAGCCGGAGTCTTTAACCCGCCGCCAAAAGTACTTTCGGCAGTCATAAGGCTTACGCGAAACGACGCGGAGCATTTAGACTGCGATGAAAAATTATTCTGGCAGGTTGTTAAGGCGGGCTTCAACCAACGAAGAAAAACGTTGAGAAATGCCCTGTCTTCTATAATCAATAAGGAAAAGATGGGTGATGAGCCAATGCTTGATTTAAGGGCCGAGCGATTAAGTGTTGAAGACTTTGTTCGGCTAACCAATCAAATCAGTGCATGCAATTTATAATATTAACTGCGTAAAAATGTCATCACTTAGGCGCAATGTGACCAGGAGGCAAGCTGTTTTGGTGTTGAATTGCGTCCAATATCAGTTTGTCAAAGTTAGTTTGGCTTTATCTTCAAAACCGTTGAAAACCGGCTTGAAGAAACTCCTTTCAAAATTGAGGATGCATTCAGTCTCCTTTGCATAATCCAATGCTTCTTGGCATTTAGGACATTCAGGGATTGTACTTCGATAAAATTCGTACGCAGCCAGGCTTGGAAAGGAAAAAGATGCGTATCCAATATTGTTAGGGCCCTCATGGGGTAATAGGTATCCATGATGGGCTCCACCCATTTTATTCACTAAATCAATCCAAAGCCTACCATAGTGTTCGAACTCCTTTACTTTATTCGGATTTATAAAGTATTTTAAAAAGCATGTTATCATAATTTTAAATCTAGGATTAATTTTACAACACTCAGGGGATAAGGTTTCGGACTTATGAATTGCTAAGTCTATTAAATAATTAGCAGGCACATGAAACCTTACTGCCTAACGACGGATTCGTCCCTTGGGTAGCATATCCATCAATTTTCCACCATTCAATACCGCCCATAAGTTCCTTTACCTTAAAGCCAAGTCTGGTCATATTTAATGCTCCCTTAGTTGAGGCGTTGCAACCTATGCCGTCGCAATAAACAACGTATAAAATATTTTTATCCAATCCTTTCGTACTATCCTCTGTCATTTCCCGGTGAGGCAGATTTATAGCTCCAGGAATATGTTCTGCATTAAAACCGATTGGTTTTCGAGCATCAAGCGGCAAGACTTTTTCGCCTGCATTCATGGCATCGAACAAGTCGGAAGGGTCCATTTCAAAAGCCAGCTTGTTTTCATAATGTTTAATTTGTGCTTCCATTTTACGTTTTTAATTTGAAGCTAAGCTACAATCGCATCCTGATCGAGAAAAATGAAAAGAATTCATCATTCCCATTTACTAATTTCATGCAAATAAGTAGTGCAATTTTATACTTTTAAAATATGCTCGAAATACGACACCTTCGGCTCATAAAAGCTATTGTAGAAGAAGGAAGCTTGACAAAAGCTATACACAAACTGCATTTAACCCAATCCGCTTTAAGCCATCAGTTGAAAGAGGCCGAGCATCAGGTAGGCACCAAAATATTTAATCGGAATGGAAAAAAACTGGTATTAACATCTGCCGGCGAGAGGCTTTTTGATACTGCAAAAGAGGTTTTAGAAAAGCTTAATGCCACCGAACATGAGATTAGGAACCTAATTTCTGGTGAAATTGGCGAGATCAGAATCAGTACTGAATGCTATTCGAGTTACCATTGGCTTCCTGCGGTATTAAAACAGTTTCGGCTCATCTATCCAAATATTGATGTAAAGCTGGTAGTCGAGGCAACTCATTATCCGCTTCAAAAACTCTTAGCTAATATAATAGATCTTGCTATTATCAGCGATCAAATCAAAGATGATCGAATCGCATATCTGGAATTATTTCAGGATGAAATGATGATGCTTGTATCGGAAAATCATCCCTGGGCTGAAAAAAAATATGTGGTTGCTGATGACTTTGCAGATGAACATTTATTGATTCATTCGTTGCCGCTCGAAACGGTTTCTGTTCATCAGTTTTTATTGGCTCCTGCCAATGTTACTCCCACTAAAATAACACCCTTACCGCTTACCGAAGCATCAATCGAAATGGTTAAGGCCAACATGGGTGTAATGTCGATGGCTAAATGGGCCTTGCAGCCATATTTGGGAAGTAATGAACTTCGGGCTATTAAAATAGGCCGATCAGGGCTGAAAAGGAAACATTATATCTCTACGATTGAAGCCAAAAATCATCCGGCATATTTTAATCACTTTATCGAATTTTTAAAATCGGAAATAAACGCTCAATGGAATACACTATAAGACTGTGCGAAGAATCAGATCTTGCCCGATTGGTAGAGCTATGCAGTAATCATGCCGCCTACGAAGAGGCGTTCTATAGTGTTGCGGGAAAGGAAGAACTTCTCACAGCTTTGTTTGAACGAACCTACGCGTCGCTAACGCCATGCGCGCAAAGAGCGCCGCGGCCAAACGCCAGCTC
>JANMZB010000466.1:0-6990 GCA_031382725.1 Sphingobacteriaceae bacterium
CTGGAAATATATTCACATGATGCCTGAAGAGGTGGTTCAGGCGGCTACAAATTTAAATGCGAAAGCCCTGTTGCCGGTGCATTGGTCAAAGTTTGCGCTTGCGCAACATGACTGGAATGAACCTATTACGCGTGTAATAAAGGAAGCAGAGAAAATTGACCTGCCTGTTTATCACCCGATGATTGGAGACATCTTGAAGTTAAAGGAACTTAAAGCCTGCGATACATGGTGGACTTCCCTGCGGTAATTACCTATCGAAACTTTAAATACGTGTATTAATTTTGTTCAATTTATTAAGCTGAAATTCAACACTGTAGTTTAAACTGAACACTTTTCTTAAGCTAAATATCTATTCACACCATTTTGAAAGACTGGCACAAATTTGGTATAAGTCTTAATATGGAAAAGACAACTCAACTTAGCAGCACCGATAAATTCTTCAAGGCAATTCTTTTAAACGACTTAAAAAACTTTAAAACAAAACAGCCCAAAACACATGCTTTAACCAAGGTCTCTTAATTGCGACCCGACCCTATATCTACCTATGAAAGAGCCTTATCTGAGCTCTTTTTTTGTATATCAAACTTTTCAATTAACCTAAAAATTACGATTATCATTGTCTAAAATTACTTAAGTTTACTTCCTGATAGTAAAAGAACCCTTTTTTTAAAAACTACGTAGAAGTACTGTTTTCCTCCGGGAAGGTTTACATATGAGTAAAACTACCTCTAAAAGCGTAAATATATTTCTTGCCTTGGAAAAGAAAGTCATTGACGGCTATTTTAATCCGCATGATACTTCACCTATCTATAAGCGTCAGCTCAGTCTTAAATTTGAAAACTACATCAATCAGTCTATAAAAAACTGTAAACGTCACGATCCGATATTTTTTAAACTCAATACTCACAACAAAATGGACGAGCAATATGCAGATCCGGTAATGTATGCGATAAGGGGGCATTTTAAGGAGAAACTGGTTGCAGAACTAAAAGCTTTTAAGCGATTTAAGCAGCGCAATTATGGAACTCTGGGAATAAGTTTGGTGGTTGTTTCTTTACTGAATCTTTTACTCCCGGTAGTAATGTCAAAAGAAACTGCCGATCAAACCGGAACAGCACACTTTCTTGATGTTTTTGGATTCATCATTTTTTATCATCCGCTTACAGAATTACTATTTAACTGGAATCCTTTTCTCAAAAGAATCAATCTGCTCAATAAATTAATTTCCGCGGAAGCGATCATTGTTAGTGGCGACAGATCTGGCCTGGAAGCTGTAGATCAAAGCTTTGAAGAGTATGAAAGCTTAGAAGATCCGGGATTTAGCTTTTAGTTAATTGCTTCCCTTTAGTTCATTATGTTTTCAGTAAGCCTTCTTTTAAACTTTCTTAACGCTGTGCCGGCCTGCTTGAAGTATTTGGCGTTTGAACTACCGTTACAAAAAATCACTTAAGTGACCAAAGAGCGAGCGTCGGCCCGAACAGAACGGCGGCCGAGCATTCGTTGTGTTCTTGATTTTTTTGGTGCTTTTTTCATCAAGGAAAAAAGGACTAAGCCTTCGCCCGGCTATGAGGGCGTCGAAAGCACCCTAAAGGAGAAACTTTCAGGATTACTCTTTCAGCTTATTATGTAATTTAATGGGAATTAGTCCTTTTTGAATGATTTAGGGTGATTTAACATTAATGATTCCTAATAATCTACGTTAAATTTAAGCAACCTCAATTTTTGCACCACTTGGATCAAAACCGTGAATCGCAGCAACTTTACTCACACCCTTTCCTTTTACCAGATCAGCAACTTTATTCGCAACGAAAATTCGAGAAGGAGAACTCTCTGTTTCATAGGATTTATATTCCTGCTTACGGGTAGTGATTAACGTATCAAAAACAAATTCTTTCCCATTTCCGCAGGATAAAATTTCCTCTTCGGTAAGATAGAATATATCAGATGCTTTTTCAATCCATTTGCTTTTTTCGAAGCGGCTGCCAAACGCCACATACAAAGTACGGTACATTCCAAATACCCGGCTGCGTTCCAATTTAAACAACTCCCGGTTAATAAGTGCTTTGTTTAAAACAGCAATTTTTGCCATTATTTTTTCACTTTGCAACGCTGGTAAGTCTGCGATATGTTTTTCCAGTGCTTTTTTTGCGAACTCCTGAGTTTGAGAAGTAGCACGGATTTCTGAGATCTGCGCACGCAGACAGTCCCTTAAATAATTATAGAATACAAAAGGGTCCGAACGCATGGTATGGGTTTCCAGCTTTAATTCGCCCGTGGTTTTATCGCCGTACTTGTCAATAAAGAGCATCACTTTTAGGTGAAAATCATGAAACCGAGTCTTAACCTGCTGATGAATGTCTTGAGGAATGCGGTTAATAAGGTGTTTTAAATCTGGCTGGTAAGAAGCTTCTATCGCCAAGCGATGTAACTGCCTGGCAGGCTGCATGCTGGCAACCGATTCTTCTTCTGTTAAAAATTTATTTACAAACTCTTCAGGATTTTTTAAACCTGCCTTTTTCAGTTTATTAACGATATCGCCACAAGTAATCCATATAAATAAATCATTAATAACCGGCGTAGTCCACAAACCCAATACCTCGGTGTCTATCTTTTCTTTTTCAATTTTCAGTTCCTGAATACTCATTTTACTGAAATCCTGGAGATAAAAATCAGAGCAAGCTTGTTGCATTTTAGCCAGAAATTTTACCGTTTTAGATTTAAGAGACATGAAGTTGATCAGCAAAAGCGGGAAGTCGACGCACTTAGCACCCAGCAAAAGGAATTTTTTCTTCCATGTAAGTTCTTCATCCTGAAAGTTAAGCGGATCGCTCAGGCCCATCATTTGTTTTAGGCCAACCTGTGTGTCGTTTAAGGACTGAAATAGCTGAAGACCGCGATACCAGCTGTTAACGTTATAATAAATACGTCCTTTTATTAATCCGATTAAGTTTTGAAAAATATCTTCATTTTTCAGTATTACTTTATCTGAGAGGGAAAGTGTTTTAACAGTTTGGCGATAAATCGTAGCGTAAATCCTTTTGGTAAAATGAAAAGTCAGGGGGGTGGTAACTCCGCTGCATACTTTTTGAATATTCGAGTTATCGTATACAATTACATCGGGAATATTCGCAGCTGAAATTGATGACTGATCTTCGGATTGATAAATTACCATTAAAGGATAAAATTTAAACAATAAAACTTAGCAATTATGAAAGCGAGATCGATACAGTCTTGTTCGCAATTATGGGTGTTTAGGTTTCAAAAAAATCAATAAATCGCAATAAGGACTAACGATGTACGTTGCAACACCTTTTAGAGCAGCTAAGCACGTTATTGCGGATAATGTTGACACTCATTCTGCCCGTGGAATGCTAATTTATTACCATCTTACCGTATAATTGCGCTTATGTTTTTTATCCTTTCAAAACTCCTTATCAACTTCATTTATCCATTTACATGGGTGCTGCTTTTACTTCTTTTATCCTTATTGCTTAAAAATCCGAAAGCCAAAAAACGTTGCTTAATAACAGGCCTGAGCATTTTGCTCTTTTTCAGTATTCCATTTTTTCTAACTGTTTTTGCCAGGATGTGGGATATTGACAAGAAAGCCGCAAATAAAGAATATAGTTGTGCCCTAGTTTTAGGCGGTTTTGTAAGCGCAGACCAAAACGAAAAAGGCTATTTTAACGGAGCATCCGACAGGTTTATCCAAGCCGTTACGATGAAAAATTCTGGCAGGGCAAAATACCTGCTGTTCAGCGGAGGTAACGCTGATTTAAACCCGGGGGATTTTAGAGAAACCGTTTGGCTATCGGATCAAATCGGCAAGTTTAACATTCCTGATAGCAGCGTACTGATTGAGAAAAATGCTCGAAATACTTTTGAAAACGTAAAATATAGCAAGCAGATTCTGAATGACAAGAAGCTGAAACCGCCTTATCTGCTAATAACCTCTGCATTTCACATGCGCCGTTCCCTGCTTACTTTTAAGAAATTGGGCTTACAGGTCGAGCCGCATTCTTGTAATTATATAGCGGGGAAAGAAGAAATAAATCTTAGCTCCTTTTTTCCAAGTGTTGATGTTTTAAATACATGGAACGCATACATTAAAGAGATGGTGGGGTACATTGTTTATTATTTCAGAAGCTAGATGAAAATCTTGACAAGGGTGCTGATAGTTTACACGAAAATCTCGCAGAAACTATTGGCAGAAATATACTAAAGCATATATATCTTCGCCGCATCCTTCAGAAACGACCCGTACTGCTTCACCAGCCCCTGAACAGTAGTAACGAAGCTTTTATTATTCGCAACCTTTCCTTTTGCAGGAGGTACAATCGGCTTATCTAAAGGCTTGTCGGCAACCGAAGTAGCAAACCAGGTAACATGCTCATGCGGTAAAGCAAGGCCTAGTATCATTCCTTGTAAGCCCGAGAACATTTCCGGACCGCTCGAAACCGGAATCTGGTCGGTGTAATACGCTACTACATAAATGGAGTCCATTACCAGGGCATTTGCACGCCTGCACGAATAGCCGGCAATCTCGCGTGTCTCATCTGTGATTTTCCATTTAATGGCCCTTGTGCTATCCTTCACAAGGTAGTTCTGTTCAAACAGATTCTTTTGAATAACACTCGTACTGGTAGACAAATCGTTATACACAGTATTAAACTGCGTGGTTAACGGATGCCAGCTCAGGAAGTGTTGCTCAACTGTCGAAGCCGGTGTTGGCACAAATAAGCTTTTATCCTTCGAAAAATATAGCGTACTCTTCGATACTACGAACTGGGGCTTTGTTTTTTTATACTCTTCAAAACGCTCCTTCATCCACGTTTCATTGTCTTTATTCATGTTCCTTTTAATTAAGGAATGCATGTTTACTCTCTTTTCGAACTCAATCACCCCGCTAACCGGGAATCTTGCGAATTGAGCAGTTGCTATGTTGCCTGTCCAAAGGAGAAGGCCAACGATAAATATTTGTAGTGCTTTCATGTTATTTTTGTGGTTTAAGTCCGCCGCCCATTTTGTTAAAATCCCACGCAAGAGAGAAAAGGAAATGTCTTCTGATAGTGGTATGTCTACTTTCCCGATACGTGCTTCCGTTGGCTTCCCGGCCAAAGCCTCTGTTTTGGTCCAATAAGTCCCTTCCGTTTAGCGAAAGTTTCAGGCTCTCATCTTTCAGGAACTTCTTTGCGACGCTCATGTTCCATACAAAGTAGCCAACGGCCACAGGGTAAAGCTGCGTCTTAGCAGAATACTCGTAATTGAAATCGGAACTTACCTCAAATTTCTTCGGAAGGAACCTCGTTACCCCTCCGTTACCGGAAAAGCCCCCTCCATTGTTGTCCGCGACGCTTTTTAAAGTATTGGAATACCAGTAATAACGCGGGCCTAACGATGAATTGAAATAAAACTTCTTCTCTACGGATTTATGCATGATAAATCCGGTACCGATATAACTTGAACGTTGACGGTTTAATACATCATTGATATAGCTGTGTTGTGCTCCTCTCGATGCATTAACCCATAAACCCACATTGAAGCCTAACTTGTCTATCTTTTTGCTGAAATGAGTGTTAACAAACAGGTTTGAATTCGCCCTATCACTAAGGTTTCTCCATGTGAGCGTGTTTACCCCATTTGCGTCCCTGTTAATACCATATACAATTGGATTTACAGTAACATCGTAATTGGCAAACACTCCGAAAAATCGCTGAGTGATAACCTTGAAGGAGCGAAAGTTGGCATGGAGGTGGTTATCAAACTTCGGTTTCAGATTTGGGTTCCCAACCACAACATTGAAAGGGTCGTTATTCGATTGAATAGGTTGTATCTGATTTAAGCTCGGCTGCGCAGTATTTCCATTGTAATTGAAGCTTGCCGACTTAAACTGCGAGAAACGATATTCATAAGAGGCTTGCGGTTTGAAGTTGATGAAATCACGTTCGAACAGCTTTTCTTTATCGACATCATACTGGTTAAATTGTACAGTCGCAACCTTCGAACCAAAGTTGATCAGGGTCTTCCCTTTCTTGTAGTTAACAATGGCCCCTACCTGATTGGAGGTTTGGTCCAGCTCAAAGCTGTTACTGAACTCCGCATCTAAATTGCTGTAATTACCTAAACCATCTTTATTGAAAGACCTTCTGTCCGAGGTACTGTTGCTTAGACTCAAGCCATAATTCAACAGAAGTGAAAGGGTTTTAGATAATGGTTCTGTATAGGTAAGATTAGAATTGAAAACAGAACTAACAGACCTGTTTGTTTTAAGCTGATTGATTAAGCTGTCATTTAACAACTGCCCCTGTTCATTATAAAAATTAGCTTGCGAAATTAAATAGCCGTCATCATCAACATCGTTTACCGACTGGCTCACAGCTGCCGAATAGGTACGCCCAGGCTTTTTTAACCTTTTATTGTAAAATACACTTCCGAAAAACGACTGTTGTTTTCCATCATTGGTGTTGTCTAAATCATTCGTATTCTGTGTGGTCTTGTCAAACCGGGTCCCCAAAATGGAATTAACACGAGCGGTTCTTGTATTTCGGAATGTTCCTTCCGCAATAATCTTCAAGTTCGAAGAAGTGTCGATCTTCAATTGATAAGTTGCGTCCAGTTTCTGCCTGAAGCCGTAATTGTTGAACCGCTCATCATTATTGCGGCTAAATAAGGTTGTAGAATCACTTCCATCTTTGGCCTTTACAATAACATTATTGATACGCAGGGGAACAATGTCATTTGCAAAATTACTTTTAGTACCGTCGATGGACAACGCAGCTATTTTGTAGTTTGCATTAAGCGACTCTTTATCGTTGTTCCATTTATTCTCGTAGTGAGCTCCTCCGTTCGATGCGGTGGGTATTCCCTGGCCATTATAGTTCACTTCGCTATTATTATCCTGGATGTCATTCATCAATCCGCCATCGTCCTGATTGTTGCTGGCAGCTCCGTACTTCCGGCTATCCTCCCAGCCTAGACTTATAGTTCTTG
>JANMZB010000475.1:0-1419 GCA_031382725.1 Sphingobacteriaceae bacterium
GGACTTCCAATTTTTCTAATTGATACACTGAAATGATCTTTGTAAGTTAATTATTATTATTTGCAAATGGCTTTGGAGAAATATGACAAGTACAAATCGAGTTAGCTCGTCTGGTGATCCCGCAAAGCTCAAGGTTATCCAACTGGAACATGCTGAAAGTTTGGGAGCAAATGCTCATAAGGGAAAGAAGTTAGAAGCAAATCAAATCAGTGCAAAACAACGGGTGAAATCACTGGATAAAGATATCAAGGGTTCAGGTCACGAGAATACTCCCCATCTGTCAGTGGTAGCCACCCATGGATTCAATAAGAATTCTGAGAATTCTGACCATGGATTCAATAAGAATTCTGAGAATTTTTACCATGGATTCAATAAGAATTCTGAGAATTCTGACCACGACCTAAAAGATACCATTAGCGAAGAAGCTGTTGATTCCTACGCAGATGGTACTTGGCAAATTGTCAAATCAAAGAAATCTCATAATTGAGAAATCACTTTTATTCATTAATTTCATCTCACAATATTAAAACCAGAAAATACAAAACCCATAGTATTTTTTACTACTGTAGCCTTCATACCTGGTTTGGCATAGGATTTGATCACCCTATAACTTTCCTGTGTTTTGTAAGTTACAAATCCCATTGTCATCATCATTCCATCGAATCCATCGAATCCATCCAAAAGTTATTTCGACTTAACAGATTAACAAGTCTTGACCTGCCCTACCAAGCACGCATATTTCCTACCTACAACTTAAGTTCAGTACCAGTTTCTACCTGCACTCAGGGCTACTGCTGCAACAGCCATCAAGCTGTCTATCTTCCTAACGACGAAAACACATCGCCTGTTAGTGTGTTTGCAAGTGTTTTTGCATCACTTTTAAATAATTTTTCGAAAATAAATTTTCCAAAAATATTTATTGAATTCTATTTCATCCATTGGCCACGCGCCCACATTTTCAATTTTGAAGAAGAAACAAATTTCCTATTTTGAAAAAGAAACCTATTTCCTATTTTGAAAAAAACCTATTTCGAAAATCCCTTTCAATATTTGGAAGCATCTTTCTTCGAGCATCCTATTTCATATTTTGAAAAAAAACCTATTTTCGAAAATCCAATTTCAATTTATTTTTTTTCAACGAAATTATTTTTTTCAATTGCTTCCATTTGGTATTCATCCGACCCTTCACTACCTACGATCCAACATACATTCGGTTAATCAAGTACTACAGTTGGTTGACTTCCATATTGCACTGTTCCATCACTCTTTGGGTGCATTATTGTCACTGCAATATACCTGTTTTGCTTACCGGGATCTAAGTGGTGCTATAGGTTACACAATACTCAACGTCAGTCTGACCTTCAACAAGGACCCAGCATAGAGTTAGTAGCCCTTCAGTACTGCGCTAGAGTTCCTCAA
>JANMZB010000484.1:0-4094 GCA_031382725.1 Sphingobacteriaceae bacterium
AAGTGAGTTTCATCCAGTTAAACGGATGATCCGTAGTGGTAACGGCTAAGAAAAAACCTATTAATGCAAAAGGCATAGCAAAAATAGTATGTGCAAAAAGTACGAGTGAGAGGTATTTCTTCATCTAAAACAGATGTGAGATATGAGACATTAGATTTGAGAGGAATCTGTGATAACCGGTGCCACAAACTGTTTATTTATTCCATCAATAAGGAACAGTAAATCATCGCGCCCTTCCTGAGTTTCGGAGGAAGTAATAAATTGCTGCGGAACTTCCTCGAAAGATACCAACAGTTCTTTTTTGAATGCCGCAACCGTTTGCAGCGTTTTATGCTTCGATTGCTTATCTGATTTTGTGAAAACCAGCAGGAACGGAATTCCATGTTCTCCCAGCCAGAAACAAAATTCAAGATCGGTTTTTTGCGGTGGAACCCGGCTGTCTATCAGCACAAAAACACATTGCAGGCTTTCGCGATTTTTGAGGTAGTATTTAATAAATCGTTCCCACTCACCGCGACTGCTTTTAGAAGCCCTCGCAAAGCCGTAGCCCGGCAAATCTACAATGTACCATTTCTCATTAATTAGAAAGTGGTTTATAAGCTGTGTTTTTCCGGGAGTTTGAGAAGTTTTAGCCAGCCCTTTTTTTTGGGTAAGCATGTTTATAAGCGATGATTTACCGACATTTGAACGCCCGATAAATGCATATTCGGGTAAGGTGGCAGCGGGCAGTTTATCGGTACGGGTGTTGCTGCATTTGAATTCTGCGGTGTGTATAATCATCGCCGCAAAGGTACAATTTTATAAAAGATAAGCATTAAGACATGAGCACTTATACAGTTCCGGCCGGCACCCGAATAGGGCATGTTCATTTGAAAGTTTCAGATATGGAGCGTTCGTTAGCATTTTACCAGGAAATACTAGGCTTTGAAATTACGCAACGTTACGGCGAGGGTGTGGTTTTCTTATCTGCCGGAGGCTACCATCACCATATTGCTTTAAATACCTGGCAAAGTAAGGGTGCTGAATCGGCTGCGGCAAGTGGGGTTGGCTTATATCATGTGGCAATTTTATATGCGGAACGGAAAGAATTGGCAGAAGTAGTGAAACGTTTATTGGATAACGAGTACCCTTTAAGCGGTGCTGCCAATCATGGGGTTTCGGAAGCGATTTATTTGAATGACCCGGATGGAAACGGCATTGAACTGTATTGGGATAAACCCAAATCAGAGTGGCCATTCGACAATGAAGGAAACTTGCAAATGATTACCGAGCCGCTCAATATCCATGGCTTATTGTCATTAGAAAGAGAAAGTTAGATGTATAAGATTATTGAAATTAAATAATTGCCATCTTTGCGAAGCATGTCAGAGCCGGTTACTCCATATAAGAATGAAAACGCTACCAAGAAAGAACAGGTAGCAACCATGTTTAATAATATTTCTAAAACGTATGATTTTCTGAATCATTTTTTATCGTTGGGCATTGATATTATTTGGAGAAAGAAGGCGATTTCTGAGTTAAAGGGTGATGACCCGAAGCAAATACTTGATGTAGCCACCGGAACCGGCGACTTTGCTTTTGAGTCCTTGAAAATTCTAAATCCTGAAAAGATAATCGGAGTAGATATTTCGGAAGGGATGCTTGACATCGCCAGGCAAAAAATTGAAAAGCGGAATCTGAGTAAAAGATTTGAAGTTAGGTTGGGCGATTCTGAAAAACTTCTATTTGATGATAACACCTTCGACGCCGTAACAGTAGCCTACGGAGTGAGAAACTATGAAAATCTTGAGAAAGGCTTGTCTGATATGTTAAGAGTGTTAAAGCCCGGTGGAAAGATTGTGATACTGGAGTTTTCAAAACCCCGGACATTTCCGGTTAAACAACTTTATAGTTTTTACTTTCATTACATCACACCATCAATAGGTAAGATCTTTTCAAAAGATAACAGTGCTTATAAATACCTTCCCGAATCCGTTGCGGCATTTCCGGATGGGAATGATTTTATTAACCTGATGAAAAGAGTGGGGTACCAAAATACCAAAAGCCGCCCCCTGGCGTTTGGTATTAGTTCAATTTACACCGGCATTAAATGAGGAAACGGTTACTGCTGTTATTTTCTTTTTTTTTCATAAGCATTTGTTCGTTTGCGCAAACCGGCGAGGCAGGCAACTGGGGCGGCGGTGTTGATGAACAAATTTTCTCTCCGGGTTTTACATTTCAATATCTATCTTCTGAATATAAAATTTATAAAAAGATAGAATGGCAAAGTCGTTACGAAAACCCTGATGTACCAGGAATGTATCTAAAAGATTCTTTAAATAGTATCAGTTCAAAACCATCTCCCGGATTTGGTATCGGCTTCGTAGCAGGGTTTAAATTGGGTAGTAATACAGATTTAAGAATTACTCCAACCTTGGTTTTTCTTGACAGATTAATTGATTATGAATACGCAAATCCAGCCCAAAATTATCAGCAAAAAATACCCTCCACTACAGTTGAATTTCCTGTCGGGATCAAATTGAAATCGAACCGCAGGTTAAATTTCAGGTCTTATATTTTAGCTGGGGGGAAGTTTTCGACAGATATTGTTTCAAAAAAGAAAACTAATGACAGTCAATTAGTTCTAACTGAGAAGTTTGTCAAAAATCAAAAAAACATACTTTCCTATGAAGTAGCAATTGGCTTCGATTTTTATTTTGAGTTTTTCAAGCTGTCGCCTGAACTTAAACTTTCTAATTCTATTAATAGCGTACTTAAACGCGAAGATCATCCTTACTCCAGGCCGTTAGACAAACTCTTTATTCGTAATTTTCAATTCAGTTTATACTTTGAATAAATAGGGAAGTCTTTTATAAATGCTTACTGCATTTGTATTAATTTCGCCTTTAATTCTATGTCGAAAATTGCACTTATTACCGGAGCTACAGCAGGAATTGGTGAAGCCTGCGCCAGGTTGATTGCCCGCGAAGGTTACAACCTTATATTAACCGGCCGCCGTACCGAACGACTTTTGAAATTAAGCACCGAACTTGAAGAAGAGCATGGAATTGAAATTCAGACTCTAAGTCTTGATGTTCGTAATCGCTCTGAAGTTGAGAGCCAACTCGAATCGTTGAGCGATGAATGGAAAGCAGTAGATGTTTTGATAAATAATGCAGGTCTAAGTTTAGGTTTGCAGCCTATCAGCGAAGGCAATATCGACGACTGGGATAATATGATCGACACCAATATTAAAGGCCTTCTTTATACCACTAAAGTAGTTTCAAATTGGATGATCAAGCACCAAAAAGGTCATATCATTAATCTGGGTTCCATCGCTGGTAAGGAAACTTACGCCAACGGAAATGTTTATTGCGCAACCAAGCATGCGGTCGATTCATTAAACAAAGCCATGCGAATTGATCTTTTGCCTCACGGGATAAAAGTAACAGGTATCCATCCCGGTGCTGTAGAAACTGAATTCTCGGAAGTGCGATTTAAAGGCGACATCGAAAAAGCAAAGAACGTTTATGCCGGATTTGAAGCTTTAAATGCAAATGATATTGCTGAAACCATTTGGTTCGCAATATCACGTCCGGCTCATGTAAATATTAATGATCTGATAATAATGCCCACGGCACAAGCAAATACGGCACATTTAAAGAGGAATGAATAATAGAATGATAGAATAAAGGAATAGAACGAATACTAGAATGATAACAGCCCAGCCAATATTCTTCATTCTTCCTTCACCAAGTCAATAATTACAACTATGTTAGAACAAGAGATAAATCAGGAAATTAAAGCAGCAATGCTTGCTAAAAATCAGGTTCGCTTACGCGGATTGCGGGCCATTAAAGCCGCGCTTTTACTAGCTAAGACAGAAAAAGGCGCATCAGAGGATCTTACTGCAGAAGCAGAGACCAAAGTACTGCAAAAGCTATCAAAACAGCGGAAAGAATCAGCCGAGATTTATAAATCTCAAAACCGGGAAGATCTTTATAGCATTGAAATAGAGGAGCTAGAGGTAATAGAAGGCTTTCTCCCTAAACAATTAAGCGCAGAGGAAGTTGAAGCTGAAATAAAGCAGGTGATTGCAAGTAGTGGTGCTTCGT
>JANMZB010000498.1:0-9700 GCA_031382725.1 Sphingobacteriaceae bacterium
CTTTTTAACTCAAATTCATCATAATTTTCCCTAAACATATAATGGTTTGTAAATATTGCAGAAATCGAGTTAGTATAGATAGGATAGGTTTCTTCACAAACTTCATGTTCATTAAGATAAATATTTCCAGATATGGGTTTATAAAGACCTGTAATCAAATTAACAAAAGTACTTTTACCGCTTCCGTTTCCACCAGTTATAAAAACCACTTCTCCCTTGTTTATTTTGAGGTTAATGGGTCCAAAAACAAATGCCTGATGTTTTGTTTTATCCTTAAACTCAAAAGTGATATTTTTAAATTCAAGGGATTCGAATGGCATGTCTGGAACTGCACCATTTTTACCTTGAACTTCGGTTTGCAATTGAATATCGGCATCACGCTCAAATTGATTAAGCCTTTGAACTGCAATTTTCACGTTGGTATACACCTGTATCATTGAAATTAAAACTGCGATAGGCCCCATCATATAAAGTATCACAAACAACATTGAAACCACCTCACCTGTATTTAATAGTAAGAAACGTGGCAGAACAAATATTATCACTCCAATAACTAAATACCAGCTATAATTTCCAACCAACTCGTTATTAAGATATTTTATTGAAGTATCTATGGTTAAGTTATTTCCCCTTAGCCGGTTTTGCTTTAAATAACCATTAAAAAGATTGTCATTTCTGCTATTGCTCATTTTAATTTCTTTGAAGCCCAACAGTAAATCATTTAAGTATTTGAAATAATCATTCATTAAACTTCGAAGAACGTTTAGTGAATTTTCTATGCGTTTATTCCTTACCATATAAAACACTAATAGACCGCTCATCATTAACAACATTCCTATCATACCAGCGGGAGATATCATGAATAAATAAACCAGACAGCATATTAAAACGATTAATGCATTAAAGGCCGAAATAAATTGGTTGGGAATTCTGCCTATAACCCGAATATCTCCCATGGCTGTAAATACCCGCTGAGAACCTAGTTTTTCAAATGATTGATAAGTAGCTTTCCGTAACTTTTCTAACAGAACAATCTCTATATCAAACAACAGATTATTAGTAAGTTTTACTAAATAGGTTTGAAATGCCTTGCTTACGATTAAGGAAAAGGTTATCAATCCCAAGAAGTAAATCCAGCCATTAAAATAAAATATAGGTAACCGATCATTAGATATCACATTACTAATAAATGCTAGAATACCCATGTTCAATGCACTATTGGACAAGGCAAGCATTACTACAAAAAGATAAAAGAATTTTGATCTCTTTTTAAAAACCAAAAGGATATTAGATATCATAATTTATATTGTTTAGGTGATAGTTAAATGCAGAAATAAGTGCCAACTTTTTGGAGCTGGCTTCATTTAAACAGAAAGAGTAAATGGATTAAGGAAAATAATTAAGAGAGATTGGGTTCAATAACTTCAAACTCATTTAAATGGCGATTGGGATATTGAATTAAATCAGAGATCAGGTTTACATATGCTTGAACCATAAATTCAATTATTTCAGGGCTATATAATGCGGTTCTATAATCACAGATTAGTTCCATACCGTTACTAAACTCTCTGAAGGTGAAATTCAGGTCAAATGTAGGGGTTCCCTGATTTCTATGTACTGAATTAAAATTTACAATTTCTCGTTTTCTGGTAGTTTCGAAATTTAACAGGTGTATAAATACAGAACTTACACTTTCTAAAGATCGATTAAGATCATTCAGGATTTTTTCAAAAGGATACGTACGATGTTGTAAAGCTTCGGCATTATTTTTAGACACTACTTGAATAAAGTCTGTTAGTGTTAGGTGCTCTTCCAGCTTATTCCTGATAAGCAACGTATCCAAAAACCAGCCGATTAAACCTTGAAAATCAGCGTGTTCTCTTAAAGTAACAGGTGTACCAATAATGATATCTTTTTGATCTGTTAATTTGAATAGTAAAATATGAATACTTGCATTAATTACGGCAAAAAGGCTTGAATTGGCTTGATGAGAAAGCTTATATAAATTTTCCTGCAAATTTTGATTAAGCACTATTCTGTAAGAAGCTCCCGCTAAAGGTTTAACCGAAAAAACCTTACCATATAAGCTTGAAAGTTCTTTCGGGGTTAGTTTTATGAAAGAATCTTGTACATCCTTAGCCAGCATCTCAATATAAGACAGCTTATTATCTACAGTTTTAGTAATACCAGGCAACTCTAAAGATGGCAAATCTGTAGATAATAATGAATGCCAATAATGTTTATCTTGCTGAATATTATTCTCTTTGAATAAATTGTTCTGCCATAGGGCGTAGTCTTTATATTGTATTTTTAAACGCTTTAACGGAGCAGGAATATTTTCCTTTATAGAATTATATAGAATTGTCAATTCTTGTTTCAATATTTCAGACGACCATGCATCAGAAATAATATGATCCATAATTATTACAAACTTATCTTGGCCACTAGCTAGATGGAAACATATAAAAGAAATTAAAGGACCCTTTTCCAGGTCAAAAGGATAGTTATTTCGTTCTTCAATATGGGTACTAATTTTTTCGTCCCAGCCCAATGGAATATATTCTACATGAAGGTTAAAATCTTCAGTTTTGTGAATTTTTTGCTTTACCTCATTTTCTGATAAAAGAAACGTTGTTCTTAAAGACTCATGCCTATGGATTAACGAGAATAAGGCTTTTTCTAATACATCTTTTTCTAAAGTGTCAAAATTTATAATTTGAATAACATTAAATGCCATTTTATCCTTTCGATACTTGTATTTCAAAAATATTCCAGTTTGCCCATGTGAGGCATCATAAAATTCTTGCTCGGGTGCACATGGGATTATTTCATAAGCTACCTCTGTTAGGCCCTTGATCAATAAAGCTAAATCTCTAATCGTTGGATTCTCAAATATATTTTTCACCTCCAGCCTGATATCCAATATTTTATTAATCCAGGAAGTTAATTTTATCGCTTTTAATGAATGTCCTCCTATTTCAAAGAAGTTAGCATCAACGCTTACTTTATCTATTTCTAATATTACCTGCCATAGCTCTACTAACTTAGCTTCCAGTTCATTTAATGGCTCTGCAATAATTAGATTCGATGAAAATGTAAGGTTCAAATTAGCTAAGAATTTCCTGTCAATTTTACCGCTTAAAACACAAGGAATATGTTCCAGGTGGATATAATAAGCGGGGATCATATATTCTGGTAAATGTGCTTTCAGGTAGGTTCTGAGTTCATACGGGTCATAAGCTAAAGAGCTTTCATAATATACTACCAAGTATTTTTCTTTATCACCATCTTCCCGATCAATTACGGCTACTTTTTCAACCTGTTTGTATTTTAGCAACACATTTTCTATTTCTCCAAGCTCAATTCTATAACCTCTTACTTTTATTTGTGTGTCATTTCTTCCAAGGTATTCTATATTTCCATCACTTAACCATCTGCCTGTGTCTCCAGTTTTATATAAATATCGACCAGTTTTATAAGGATTAAGGATAAATTTTTCTCTAGTTAGATCTGCGTTATTTAAGTAACCTTTTGCCACCCCTATTCCAGAAATTACTATTTCTCCGAATACTCCTCTTGGTAAAATCTCTAGTTTTTTATTAACAATATAAAGTTCAATGTTAGATATAGGTTTACCTATCGGGATGAGCTGGTCATGTGGAGAGGTCTCATAATAACTTACATCTACCGATGCTTCTGTTGGCCCATATAAATTATGAAGCGGGATATTGAGCTTTTGGTGATGATTTTCTACTGTTTTAGGTAGTAGGGCTTCTCCGCTGGCAATTATATGACGAAGGGGCTTAAGCTTATCGGCCATTGAATTATCAATTTCTGATATAAACTTGTTCAACATAGACGGTACAAAGTGTATAGTTGTAATACTGTATTTTTCAATACACTCTGCAATTAAAAAAGCGTCGTAAATTACATCCCTTTTACATAAAACTAACCGGGCACCGTAGCATAAAGTCATAAAAATCTCCCAGACGGAAACATCAAAGACGTAAGGTGTTTTTTGAAGAATTATATCTTGTTTTGAAAAGTTATATTGCTTCCACATCCAGTCAATTCTGTTTACAACTCCTTCATGGGCAAGCATCGCTCCTTTGGGGGTTCCAGTTGAACCAGATGTATAAATTACATAAGCTAAACTATCCGGATCATTTTTAAGGTCAGAATTTTCTTTACTGAGCTCATTCCACAGCTGAGATGACCCCATGTGAATGCAATTGGGAATCTGGGTTTCATTGATACTGACGCTGTCATCAATAAGTATTGCCTTTGCTTTCGTATCCGAAATAAGAAATTCGATACGTTCTTTAGGATATTGTGTATCTAAAGGAACATAAGCTGCCCCGGATTTTAGTATAGCTATTATACCTATTATTCTGTTAACGGAAATTTCTGAAAGAACAGCTACCAGATCATTCGATTGTACATTATATTCGGCTCTTAAATAAGATGCGAGTTGATTTGCTTTTTCATTCAATTCTCTATAAGTAATTACCTGATCTTCAAATACAACAGCAAACGCTTCAGGATTGGTTTTAACCTGATTTTCAAATAAATGATGAAGTGTCTGGCTTGGATAAGAAGCTTGTGTGTTATTCAACTCAGATAAAAGCGCTTGTTGTTCTTGTTGGGTAAGCAACATGATGTCCCTTATCAGGATAGTCTCTTTATGCAGAACCTGATCAACGATATTACTGAAGTGATGTCCGATACCGGCAATAAAATCATCACTATACGCATACGGATTGTAATCATATTTTATACGGAGCTGATGCCCCGGAATGATGATTAAATTAAGATCATAATTGGTTTCTTCAAAGGCCGAAACATTAGAAATCCCAAATGATACTTGCTGCTGACTTCTTTCTTTATCTTTCATTACTCCTTCTATCTGATCAGCTAAAGGATAATTTTCAAAAGTAAGTATATGGTCTAAAAGATTGATCTTAAGTTCACTTTCAGCCTGAATTTCTGCTAACGGAAAATGATGATAAGGCTCTGATTCTATAGCATTTAATTGAGATCTGGATAATAATTCATTAAATGTGGTGGCATCATCGTAAGTAATCCGAACCGGTATAGTATTCAGAAATAATCCAATCATAGATTCTATTCCTTTTATTTCAGACGGACGCCCTGATACTACCGCCCCAAATAGTACATCGCTGGTATTAGCATATTTACTTATATGAATACCCCATATAGTTTGGAAAAGCGTGTTAAAGGTTACCTGATACTTAGTTGCAAGTTTTTGTAATGCCGAAGTTCTATCTGCATCAAGTGTATATACAATTTGCTTTGCGCCTTTCCGGCCATTTTTCAATTGACTCGCCGCAGCTTGAGATATTCCTTTAAGTTCACTATATCCTTGAAGATACCCTCTCCAATACTGTTTTAATGAACCTTTATCTTGTTTTGCTAACCACTCTATATAATGTTTATATTGAACAACCGGAGAAAGCAGATGAGGCCGGTTTTGAAGTATGCTGTTATAAATTTCAAAAAATTCTGTTGTAAAAATCCCTCTGCACCAACCATCCATTAATATATGATGATAGCTCCATACTAATTCAAATTCCTGATCTTCTACCTGCAAAATAGCTACCCGCATTAAGGGGTCTTTACTCAAATCAAAAAGATGTTTTTTGTCTGACTGCTTATAAGATCGAACATACTCTAACTTTTCATCTTTATTTTCTAACTCCCTTAAATCCTCAAAGTGAAATGCTATTTCACGCTCTTTTAATACTATTTGAATATACTGGTCTATATTTTCATAAATAAAAGCGGTCCTTAGTATATCATGGCGTTTTAGCAACTCATTAAAACTCTCCTTTACAATATCTGCTTTTAGCTCGCCATGCAAACGATATGACACCTGATTAAAGTAAGCAACAGATTTTCGGTCATACAGGTGATGAAAAAGAATACCTTCCTGCATAGGGGCCAGAGTATATATATCCTCTATGTTGTAGGTATTGTTTAACTTCTCTAATGCATCAATACTCACTTTTTTATAGGTAAAATCACTAGGTGTTAACTCTTTTTGTTGATCTATTGTGCAATGCGCTATTATGTTTTTTAAGGAAGATTGGTATCCCTCCAGTAATTGTTGTATAGTTTCTGCTTTGAAATGTTTCCGGCTATATCTTATGGTTATTTTCAATTGGCCGCCTGATATAATGCCTGATACATCCAGGTCAAATAATTTTTGATTTTTTCTGCTTATTGTACTTCCTCCGGATTCTTTGGCAAATTCTAATGCACTATTAGATACGTCTGAATCAAATTGACCCAGATAATTAAGGCTTATTTGTGGTTTCAGTTTTAAGTCTCCCGAAGATATTTCCTCTTTTGAGGATAAATGTTTAAGAATTCCGTAACCTATACCCTTATTGGGTATCTGACGTATATTTTCTTTAATTTCCTTCAGCTGTCTGGAAAGATCTATTTCGACTGGAAAGTCTAATACTAGCGGATAGAAACTTGTAAACCAGCCTACTGTTCGACTAATATCAATATCCTTAAATAGTGATTCCCGTCCGTGCCCTTCCAAAGAAACGGCTATCCTCTCAACTTCAAATACCTGTTTTACACCTAAACCTAATGCAGTGAGTAATATGTCGTTTATTTCTGTATTGAATCTGCTGTTTACTTTAGTAAGCAAGGCTTCTGTATCCTCGTTGCTTAAGGCAAATATCTGACTTCCAATATCCCCAATACAGGAATTATCGTCCTCAAAATCTCGTTTGATAACTGGTACCTCCAGCCTTTCAATACCTGCCCAATAATCTTTTTCCTTTGAAAATGCTTCACTATCCGCGTAACCAGATAAACTTTCGGCCCATAATTTATATGCGTCGGTTTTTAACGGCAATGCTAATTGCTCTTTGTTATTATGTTGGTTTAATAAAGATCCTATATCTTCAAAAAGAATTCTCCAGGATATACCATCAATCAATAAATGATGAATTACAATAAGAAGCCGATCTCCGTCTTCCAGATGAAACAACCCAAGCTTCATCAAAGGTCCCTTAGATAAATCTATACTAGCCTGTATTTCATTGGCATGGACTACTAATTGTTTGCTTGCATCAACAATACCCCTTAAATCAAAAACTTCCAATGAAAGTGGAAAATCTGTAGTATTAGTGATCTGGCTTAAACCCTGATCCTTATTTGGATACGTAGTTCTTAATAAATCATGGTGCTCCTGTAACTTGTAAAAAACTTCCTCAATAGCTTCTGCCTTATAACCTTCTCTTGAATAAAGCATTACAGATTGGTTAAAATGGTGAGGTACGTTTAAACCCCATTCAAAAAATTCTTTTTGTATCGGAGTAAAAGGAAACTCGCCTGTAATTATTCCCTGGTCGGCTATACGATCTATTAATTGTACAAATGATGCTAACTTTTCAATGGTTGGATACTGAAAAATATCCCGGACTTCTACTTTATATCCATAGTTATGCATCCGGGACGAAATCTGAATAGCTTTAATAGAGTCGCCACCTATTTCAAAAAAATTATCCTTTGTACTTACCTTTTGCTTTCCTAGTATGCTCTGCCAAATGATTGCAAGAGTTTCCTCTTTAATATTGGCTGGCTCAAAATATTCCTCGCTGGCTTTCACCATATTAGGATCAGGCAGAGTTTTATAATCGATTTTGCCATTCAGAGTTACCGGAAATTCCTTCATCTCTATAAAATGAGAGGGTAACATATATTCCGGCAATTGCTTGGATAGGGTATCTCGTATTCTACCAACGTCCAGCCCCGCGGTAATCCTCAATTCATCATTGGCAAATAACTTTTTATAAAATGCATGCTCCTGATAATTCCGGGTGGAGTTACAAGATTGATAGGCAAACGGGATGCTGGGTTTTCCTTCGGAACAGAGCGTTCCTTCTATTAAAAAATCAGGATTAAGTTTATTCTCTGATAATGTTCTGACAATGCGGGCCTTAATGTAGTCTCCCTGTTGTACTGGGTACCCTTCGGAAAAGATTGGCAAATAAATTGGAAGCCAGATGTGCTTGTTACTCAGAGTATCTATCATTTCTTCTGCATCGCAATACAAGTTTAACCAAGCTATGAAGCCGTGCAGAACGGTGTCTTTACTAATCTCTAAATAGATGTTATGCTCTGCTTCCGGATCAGTTTCCTGCGTAAAATCTAAGTCTTCAAACACATCTGCATTCGAAATAAGGTTCTTCACCGGAAAGGAATGTAGGCACAGCCGAAGATCGAACTTATACCCTATTTGCTCAAATACTTTTTCTACATAATAGGCTCCAAGTTCTTCAAAACTGCTTTCAAATTCATTGAACGGAAGCGTAATAGCGGCAATTTTTGTCAAGCTCCTGGCAGGGATCATGCACGAAGGATCTTTCAATTTATGCCTAACCGAGTTAATGATCTTACTGGCTCCCTCTGAACCGCCTATGGATCCTACTATTTCTGATACGCAATAGTCTACCGGCTCTGGCAAACTGATCAGGGATGCATCTCCATGGATCAGTATAATTTTATCCTGCAACTGTAAACGCTCTATTGTATGCTTAGCTTTTTGATACGATTCTTCTAAAATCTCTACAGCATACACTAGTCTGGCTCCTTCTTCTATGCAAATTCTGGATAAAATAACATCTGTACCCGGACCGATCTCCAAAACTGTTTTCCCCTGAATAACTTTCCGGATTGCTTTTCTGTATTTCTCATTTCGCAGTTCATCGCCTGCCATCGTTTTATACAGAATATCATCATATACAAAGTATTCGGCTACTGAAGGCCATAGCTCAATCTTATTCTGCTTCTTCAGATATGCTACCAGTTGCTTCTCTTGTTCCATTTCCCTGGCAACTACGATACAGTCTTTTATCTCTTCGTTTGTTAGCAAGGCATTGGATATCTCGTCCAGCTCAATCCGATATCCTCTCACCTTTACCTGAGTATCTTTTCGGCCCTGTAATTCAATGTTCCCATTACTTAACCATTTACCCCAATCTCCGGTCTTATATAACTTCTGTCCAACTTGAAACGGGTGGTCTATAAATTTCTCCCGCGTTAGCTCTTCCTGATTGATGTAGCCTCGGGCCAAACCTATTCCTGAAACGCATAACTCTCCTTCTATTCCTACCCCTACCGGACTAAGATCCTGGTCTAGAATATAAATCTGCGTATTGGCTATTGGTTTTCCTACCGGGATTTTTTGCCTGCCCTGATCCTGATTTGATACCTGATGGATAGAAACACAGACCGCACATTCGGTAGGGCCATAAGCATTGTAATAGTGGCTCCACTGACTGCAACTTAATGCCCGTTTTACTGATGGGCTTTCTCCCGCGGTGATCAACACCCGTAACGTTTTTAACTGTTCTGTATCCAGTATGTTTAAATAGGCTGGAGGAATAGTAGCTACGGTAATACCTGTATGTTTAATATAGTTTGTAAAAAGCTGAATATCATTAATTTCTGCTTTATCGATTAGTGTTAAACAGGCACCACTATAAAAGGCCATAAATATTTCTGATACAGAAGCATCAAAAGACAACGAGGCGAACTGCAGTACAATATCTTCAGCACAAACCCCAAACTTTTTGATTTGATCCAAACACATATTGATCATACTTCGGTGCTCAATCATTACACCTTTAGGTAAACCAGTAGAGCCTGATGTATAAAT
>JANMZB010000517.1:0-1044 GCA_031382725.1 Sphingobacteriaceae bacterium
GCAGTCTTGGTGGCTCTATATTGTTCTTTATTGTCACCAATTTCGGAGTATGGTTTTCTTTTGATATGTACCCTAAAACCATTGCGGGTCTAGTGCTGTGCTATGAAGCCGCTATTCCTTTCTTTAAAAACACCTTTATAAGTGACCTGCTTTTCACTACAGTATTGTTTGGCATGGCTTATTTGATTAATAAAAAGTACCCTGTGACCATGTTCCCCCGATAGTTAACCCTCTTACATGATACTAACTCCTTCCTCAATTTCTTTGAAATATTTGAAATTCAAGAATTAAGATTTTGAGTTGATAACAGGAAACAATAAATTAGTATAAATAAAATTTACTTTATGTCTGTAGAAAAGAAATATCATGCAATAATGTTGGTAGATGATAATGAGATCGATAATCTTATCAACCAAAAAATGATAGAGGCATCAGGCATTTGCGAGCACATTTTTGTTCATTCTGGCGCTAAGAGTGCCATTGAATTTTTAAAAAATATAGACAAACTAGTTAAGGGAAATATACATCTCTATTTGCCAGAAATAATTTTTCTTGATATTGACATGCCATTAATGGACGGTTTTCAATTTCTAGAGGAGTTTGAAAGATTATCGGATAGCGTGAGAAACCACAGTAAAGTGGTGATGTTGACTTCTTCCTTAAATCCTCAAGATATGTCCAAGGCTAAGAAAAATCAATATGTGATGAAGTATTTAAATAAACCTTTGACCCAGGATAGTATAAAGAAAATCTAGTTTAAAGGTTTCTTTTTTTATCATTTTTACAATCTCAAACAGAGAGCTTTTCCTTAATACATATAATCCCCATAATATAAAGTTTTAATTTCTTATGCTTAAATCAATGACAGGCTTTGGGGCGAGTAGTGCCGAGACCAACAATTTTAAGGTCTCTGTTGAGATAAAATCTTTGAACTCCAAATTTTTAGATGCGAGCATCCGCTTGCCCAAGGAATACCAGCACAAAGATATTGAGGTAAGAAACCTACTGAGCACAGGACTAGAAAGGGGCAAAGTGGGCATGATA